>JANPAK010000219.1:0-1685 GCA_031429925.1 Variovorax sp. | reverse complement strand
CAGCCAAGGCCACGCACATGCGCAAAATTTGAACGACAGTGGCGTCAAAGTCGTGGTCGGACTGCGCTAAGGTGGCGCTAGTTGGGACAAAGTGGCCAAGGCTGGCCTGAAGGTCGCCGAAGTCAACGAAGCCGTCGCTTCAGCTGACATTGTGATGATCTTGCTGCCTGATGAGAACATCGCTGGCGTTTACCGCGAGATCGAGTCCAGCATCAAGCAAGGCGCGTCTCTCGTGTTCGCTCACGGCTTCAACGTGCACTACAACCAAGTCATTCCCCGCGCTGATTTGGATGTGTGGATGGTTGCGCCCAAAGCGCCCGGCCACACGGTGCGCAACACCTACACGCAAGGTGGTGGCGTGCCTCACCTGATCGCTATTCATCAAGACAAGAGTGGCAAAGCCCGCGATTTGGCTCTGAGCTACGCGATGGCCAACGGCGGCGGCAAGGCCGGCATCATTGAAACCAATTTCAAAGAAGAGACTGAGACTGACCTTTTCGGCGAACAAGCCGTGCTTTGCGGTGGCGCTGTTGAACTGATCAAGATGGGTTACGAGACCTTGACCGAAGCCGGCTACGCTCCCGAGATGGCCTACTTCGAATGCCTGCACGAGCTGAAATTGATCGTTGACCTGATCTATGAAGGCGGCATCGCCAACATGAATTACTCCATCTCGAATAACGCCGAGTATGGTGAGTATGTGACCGGTCCCGAAGTGATCAACGAGCAGAGCCGCGCTGCGATGCGCAATGCTCTCAAGCGCATTCAAAATGGCGAATACGCCAAGATGTTCATCCAAGAAGGCCGTTTGAATTACCCAAGCATGACAGCCCGCCGCCGCAATACTGCCGATCACCAGATCGAAAAAGTCGGTGCCCAACTGCGCGCGATGATGCCGTGGATTGCCAAGAACAAACTGGTGGATCAGACACGCAACTGATTTTGTAGAGAGATCAGTGCTTTGCCCGTGAGAAATCTGAGTAAGGTACTGCAAAATCGCGAGCAATCCGCTTGGGCAACCAAGCGGATTTTTTGCATTTAGAGCGATTCACATTACACTGCACCCATGCACGACGGAAATGACACCCACCCAGCTGAACTAGCGCCTGTGAAGCCGCGCCGCAAGGGGCTCTACATTCTGCCCAATGCCTTTACATTGGCTGCGCTTTTCGCGGGCTTTTACGGCATTGTGATGGCGATGAGTGGACGCTTTCACGAAGCCGCCATCGGGATTTTTTGCGCCTTGGTGCTCGATAGCCTCGATGGCCGTGTGGCACGTATGACAAACACGCAGTCTGCATTTGGCGAGCAGATGGATTCACTCTCCGATATGGTGAGCTTCGGCGCGGCACCCGCCCTGATTGCTTACGAGTGGGCCCTCAAGGACTTGGGGCGTTGGGGCTGGTTTGCTGCCTTTGTGTATATCTCGTGCGCAGCGTTGCGCCTAGCGCGCTTCAACGTGAATACCAGCGTCGTCGACAAACGCTATTTCCAAGGCCTGCCTAGCCCTGCCGCGGCGGCGCTGGTGATGGGGTTCATCTGGCTCATGACGGATCTACAAATCAAAGGCGGCGACGTTAAATGGGTGATGTTTGTCTTCGCCGTCTACGCCGGGCTTACCATGGTGACCAATGTGCCGTTCTACAGTTTCAAAGATGTCAACATGAAGCGCAGTGTTCCATTTG
>JANPAK010000218.1:0-2314 GCA_031429925.1 Variovorax sp. | reverse complement strand
CGTCTACATCGATGGCTTCGCTGGTGCTGGTACGCACGTATCGAGAACCACCGGATTGGATGTGGAGGGTAGTCCAGCCATTGCGATGAACACCTCGCCGCCTTTCAGCGAGCTGCACTTCGTCGACCTCGACGGCTCAAGGGTCGCCGAGTTGGAGCGGCTGTCCGGCAACGACGAAAGGGTCCATGTCCACCACGGCGACTGCAACATCGTCCTGCTTCGCGACGTGTTTCCACGCTGCCGGCGCGAGCACTACAAGCGTGCCCTCTGTCTGCTCGATCCGTACGGCCTGAATATCACCTGGGAGGTGTTCAAGGAGGCAGGAAGAATGGGGAGCGTGGAGTTGTTCTTCAACTTCATGATCATGGACGCGAATCGAAACGTGTTCATGCGCGACCCTGCGAAGGCCCGGCCGGAGGCGGCGGCGAAGATGACAGCACTGTGGGGCGACGAAACGTGGCGGACCGCCGCCTACAAGCAGCAGCCGACCTTGTTCGGTGACGTCGACCAGAAGGCGACGAACGAGGAGATTGCCGACGCGTTCAGGGAACGGCTCGAGAAGGTGGCCGGATTTGCGTACGTGCCGAATCCGATTCCGATGAGAAACTCACACGGGGCGGTCATCTACTACCTGTACTTCGCTTCGCAGGACGACACGGGCGCCCGAATCGTGTCGGACATTTTCAACAGATACCGCGACAAGGGAGCCCGCTGATGGCAGACCAATCCGCTATCGAATGGACCGAGGCCACCTGGAACCCGGTAACCGGCTGCGACAAGGTGAGCCCGGGTTGCGCGCACTGCTATGCCGAGCGCATGGCGAAGCGCCTGCATGCCATGGGCACCCCGAACTACGCCAACGGATTCGCCCTCACACTCCAGCCGCAAATGCTCCAGGTTCCGCTCAAGTGGCGGCGCCCGCGCAAGATCTTCGTAAACTCGATGAGCGATCTCTTTCACCCGTCAGTGCCCACGGCGTACATCCACGAGGTGTTCCACGTGATGGGTAGCGCGAACTGGCACCAGTTTCAGGTCTTGACCAAGCGCTCTGAGCGCCTGCCAGAGGTGAGCCAGGAGTTGTCGTGGGCTCCGAACGTCTGGATGGGCGTGAGCGTTGAGAACCGACGCTTCGTGCATCGCATCGACCACCTCCGCCAGACGGGAGCGCACGTCAAGTTCTTGTCCCTGGAGCCTCTGCTCGGGCCCCTGGAGGGTCTCGACTTGGCGGGCATCGATTGGGTGATAGTAGGTGGGGAGTCAGGCCCTGGTGCACGGCCGATGGATCCTGGATGGGTCGCGTCGATTCGCGACCAGTGCCACCACGCCGACGTTGCGTTTTTCTTCAAGCAGTGGGGCGGCGTGTTCAAGAGCCGCACCGGTCGTGAACTCGATGGGCGGACCTGGGACGAAATGCCTGTCAACGTCGAGGTGAGCCCGTAAGCATGGCCAAGAAAGCTCCAAACGCGCCCAAGGGCCCCACGCCCGTGGACGCCATCAAGCACAAAGACACGCGCAAGAACATCCCCACGGAAGAGCTGCGCGATTTCGTGGCCGACGACGAGAAGGCGCCCAAGATCATGCTCTACCCGCGCGACCCGTCGCTCGACCCGCAGCTCGTGTGGAAGGGCAAAGACGCACAGGACCAGGCGGATCTGGCCGTGCCGGTCGTGCCCATCTACATCCAGGAGAAGGTGCACCCGCAGGCCATCATCGAGCACCTGCGCACCACCGCGAAGCAGGGCGAGCAGGAACCGGAGCTGACGCTCTTCGACGACTTCAACGGACTCGACGACTTCGACAAGAAGGTGGACTTCTACCGGTGGGACCAGCACTGGTCGAACCGCATGATTCTGGGCGACTCGCTGCTCGTGATGACCAGCCTGGCCGAGAAGGAGGGCCTGAAGGGCAAGGTGCAGATGATCTATCTGGACCCGCCCTACGGCATCAAGTTCGGCAGCAACTGGCAGGTGAGCACGCGCAAGCGCGACGTGAAGGACGGCAAGGTGGAAGACGCCACCCGCCAGCCCGAACAGATCCGCGCGTTTCGCGACACGTGGAAGCTGGGCATCCATTCCTATCTGGCGTACCTGCGCGACCGTCTCACAGTGGCGCGGGAGCTGCTGACAGAGACCGGCAGCATCTTCGTCCAGATCGGGGACGAGAACGTACATCTTGCGCGCGCAGTCATGGACGAGGTGTTCGGCAGCGAGAATTTCATCTCGATCGTGACGTTCGCGAAGACCACTGGACAGACCGGGGAGTTCCTCGGCGGCGTCGTCGACTTCTTGCTCTGGTTCGGCAAAGACCGAGAACG
>JANPAK010000217.1:0-2183 GCA_031429925.1 Variovorax sp. | reverse complement strand
AGCTGGTGCTGGAGGTGCCTGATTCAGAGCTGGAGTGGGCGAAGGAAGCCGTCCCGCGGCTGATGGCCGGTGTGGCGCAACTGAAGGTGCCGCTGCTGGCCGAGGTGGGGGTGGGGGCGAATTGGGATGAGGCGCATTGAGGGGGCGTGCGGGGTAACGGGCTCAGGCCGGTCACTCCGCCCGTTACCGCGCGTTCAGAGGCATCGGAACACGGTAGTCACCTCGACCTTGTCCTGCGCTTCAAGCCCTATGTAACGCAGCCCGACAGCGATGCCTGCCTCGAGATTCTTGTTCTCGGCCTTGATCTCCTTGCCGTCCTTGGTCTTCATCGTTTGCGAGACGACGGCGTACTTGACCGGACCTGCCGGCTTCGTTGCCTGCCACGGCATCTTTTGCGTGCTGGCGCCGCCGCCGCAGGTCAGCTCGGCATCGTTTGTAAAGGCCTTCAGTGCATTGGCCTGATCGAGCCCGTTGACGGACGACTGGAACCTGCCGCCTTCCAAGGGCAGCACGGCGCCGATCGGTCCCGCGGTGGCGCAGGCCGTAAGCAAGGTAGCTGTGCCCAGCGCGGCCAAGGAGAGGGCGGTTGGTCGATTTGCAGTATTCATGGGGTGGTCTGGTGGTGGGGAAGTAAAGGTCGATGGCATTTCATTGCCGTGACCAGAAGCGCGACGCCGAACCAGAGCGCGGTGAGACCGGACTCTCGGCCGTCGGACACAGGCTGCAGGCGCCTATCGTGTTCATGAGCGGAGCGCACAGCGCCGACCTTGCCGTGAGCTTGCCCGCGCAAAGGCAATCAAGCCCAGTCCGCCCGCCATAAGCGCGAACGCATTCGGTTCTGGAACAGAGGTGATCCTGAACGCCAGGTCGCGATCTGCAAAACTGGCCGGGCTGTACGAGCTGCCAACGAAGTAGAAGCTGCCGCCTTGGTATGGGTTGGATGTACCGGCCGTGTTGAGGCCTGCATACAGCGCCGAGGCATTTGAATACGTCGCTGCGACGGGCAGGCCCTGTGTCGGCAGCGTCAAGCCTACGGTGTACTTGGCATTGACGAGCAGATTGATGCTGGAGAAGTCCACCGTCAGCAAGGTGGGGCTGAGTGCGGTTCCCGCAGACAAGGTAGCCGCTTGCTGCGCCAGCAACGTCGAGAACGTCCCATCTCCAGAGTACAGGCTGTAAAGCAGATTGGTCGGCACCTGCGCTTGCAGGAAGACATAGAAGCCAAACGTCACATTCGGATCCTGCGCCGTAAAGGACTGCGACAGGCCCGTCCAAACGTTTGCTTGAGCCGGCACATTGGCCGCAACGTTATTTGAAATGTTCAACGGTGGGAACTCGATGACGACGGCGTAGGCTGTCGCGGTGAGGCTGAGCGTTGACAGCAAAGCCAACGCAAACTTGATGTCTTTTGCATGACCCATAACCGACTCCTAGTTCTTGGCGCCGCTCTGTGAAAAGACCTGTACCGAGCGGCGAGATGTACAGGTCTCTGATTGGCTGGCCGGGGCGACAAGTGGGACCCTGCGGGCGCTCATTTAAGGAGGGCACCCCACAGGTTGGTCACGCCGGGGCGGCCGTCGCCGGCGGGAACAGCCGGTGTCGGTAGTACGTCGCGGGTGTTTTGCATCGAGATGAATCCGACCCCACCCAGCGACAACGCCGTCGTCCCGAATCCCGCATTGCTTGAGACGCCGAGCACGTAGCCAGGCGATGTGCGGATCGAACGCACCATAAGGTTGCGGTCGGCGTCGTAGGTTCCCCAGGAGCCGTTGGAGTCCTCCGTGACGAGAATGTCACCGCGACGGTTGGTTGCATAGCTGCGCGCATACAACTCGTTGGCATCGATGCTGATCGGGCCACCCCAGCCAAGCGCAGAACTCCAATCGCGGCGTGTGCGGGTGAAGAAGCCCGACTCGATGTAGCGCACCTGCCCTGTGTCGGTGATGAACAGGCGTTGAAGCGTCAGGCTGCTGCCCGGTGCAAAGCCAAGGACGATGACCGCGAACGCTTCCGTCGCCGTGGACGACGTGGCGGCAAAAGTCGTGGTGCTGACACCGTTGTTCTGCGTCCAAAGAATCGCTTGCTGGCCATTAATGCCGACCTTGCTAAGCATCAAGTTGGCGACTGCGCCACGTGTATCCAATACGAATGGCGCACCGAGCCCGGCCGCAACCGTGCCGCGG
>JANPAK010000216.1:0-7578 GCA_031429925.1 Variovorax sp. | reverse complement strand
AGCTTTTTCGACTATGTGCAGAAAATACTCACCAAACCAGGCAGTTCAAACCAAGAAGAGTTTTTTGGGTTTCTGTGGACTTTTGGCAACATCGCTGTTGTGGCTATTGTGGTTGCGGTATTCACTGGTTTTTTTGTCAAGCATTGGATCTTCCGCTGGCGTACAGCGATGACGGAGTACTACGCAGCCAACTGGCACAAGGTGCGGCATTTAGAGGGTGCATCTCAGCGAGTGCAGGAAGATACGGCAATGTTTGCGCGCATCATGCAGGGTCTGGGCGTGAGTTTTATGCGCTCAATCATGACACTGGTCGCGTTCTTGCCGATTTTGTGGGCCTTGTCGGCCAAAGTGACGGAGCTTCCATTTGTAGGCAAAGTGGATCAAGCTCTGGTTTGGGTGGCCTTGATGTCAGCCATCGGCGGCACGATCTTGCTCGGATTGGCTGGCATTCGGTTGCCAGGGCTGGAGTTCAACAATCAGCTGACCGAAGCGGCCTATCGCAAAGAGCTCGTTTTGGGTGAAGACAATCCTGACAACGCGAGGCCCGAGCGGCTCTCCGAGCTTTGGGTCGCATTGCGAGCCAACCACTTCCGCTTGTTCTTCAACTATTTCTATTTCGACGTCGCAAAGTGGTCGTACTTACAGTTCAGTGTGTTGATTCCGCTGATCGCGTTGGCACCCACTTTAGTCGCTGGAGCAATCACATTTGGTGTGATGCAACAAATTTTCAATGCTTTCGACAAGGTCGAGAACTCCTTCCAGTACCTCGTCAATAGCTGGGAAACGATCGTCGAGATGCTGTCGGTGTACCGACGTCTGCGCGCTTTTGAGCGAGCGATCGAGTCTGCGCCTGATACGACAATTGGCGGCGAACAGGTGGTGATTCATGTCACCGTCCAGTAAGTCGGATCAATCGCCAGCGGGCGTCGCAGCGCCGCCTGAGAATCGAGCCACCGATGCAAGGGGCCGCGAACTCGGCTCACCGGGGGAGCTTGGGAGCCGTGTTCTTAGAGAAACAGACACCGCGGCCCGTGAGCAGGCGCACGCCTTTTTGAGGGCAAGTGGGCATGGCGCTCTGGCCACACTGGAGCCGGGTACTGGCTGGCCGATGGCCTCACGCATATCGCTGGCGGTGGATGTGGATGGTGTGCCCTTGATTTTGATTTCGCGCTTATCGGCGCACTACGCCGCTTTGGAGAGTGATGCGCGCTGCTCCGTTTTGCTGGGCGAGGTCGGTGATGGCGATCCGTTGCGCCATCCGCGCATCACCGTGGCTTGCCTTGCGATAAAAGTGCCGCCCGAGCAGCGCGCTGCTGCGAGAGCGCAGTTTGTCAATCGACATCCCGGCGCACAGATGTATGCCGATTTCGCAGACTTTGATTTTTGGCGGCTGGCGCCCGAGCGTGCGAGCCTCAACGCCGGTTTCGGCAAGGCCTACGCCTTAACTTTCCTTGATTTGAAATGAGCTACGCGAGTATTTTTAAAGCTGATTTGTTTGCCGGGTAATTTGCCTTGGTCACCGGCGCAGGTTCGGGGATGGGGCGCTGCGCTGCACATGAATTGGCTTCACTCGGTGCAACCGTTGCCCTGCTCGGGCGCACGGTCTCGAAGTTGGAAGCGGTGAAAGCCGAGATTGAGAACGCGGGCGGCAAGGCGAGCGTGCACAGCGCAGATATCCGTGATGAAGATCGCGTGAAAGCGGTGATCGGCGAGATCGTTGTGCTGCATGGCCGCATTGACTTGCTGGTGAACAACGCGGGTGGGCAGTTTCCCTCGCCGTTGCATCGCATCAGCGCCAAAGGCTTTGATGCAGTCGTGCGCAGTAATCTCACCGGGGGCTTTTTAGTAGCACGGGAGTGCTACAACCAGGCCATGCGCGTTCAGAAGAAAGGCAGCATTGTCAACATCATCATGGACATCGACGGCGCTGTACCCGGCATGGGCCATAGTGGCGCAGCACGCGCTGGCATGCTGTCGCTTACCGAGACCATGGCGCTTGAGTGGGCACCGATTCGTGTCAATGCGGTTGCGCCTGGATTTATTGCCACCAGCGGCATGGACAAATACCCACCCATCATGAGCCCGCTGATTCGCCGCATTCACGAAGATGTGCCGCTGCAGCGCTTGGGCACTGAGAGTGAAGTCTCATCTGCGATTTGTTATCTGCTCTCGCCCGCCGCCGCATTCATCAGTGGCACCTGCCTGAAGGTCGATGGCGCAGCGCCGACTGCGCGCAGACATTGGCCGCTGGTTGGCATGGGCGGCAGCAATGCTGCATTCAATGGTTTTCACCTTACAGAGCGCCCGAAAGTGCTCAGCAAAGGCTCGGCGATCACTGACAATCGTCTATCGCGCGCCTTCATTCGCTGGATCCAGCAAAAATGGATACGCAAAGGCTAGTGATTTGTTTTTGAGAGAGTTCGACTAATTATCTGGAGACAACATGAAGAAAACCACGGCGATGTTAACGGGGGCAGCTTTGCTTGCCTTGTCCAGCATGCTTTCCCCCACTGTATTTGCCCAAGCTTGGCCTACTAAGCAGCCCATTAAGCTGGTTGAGGTATTCCCTGCGGGCGGCTCGGTTGACCAGGTCGCGCGAATTCTTGCGCAACCACTCCAAGCGCAGCTCGGACAAAGTGTGATTGTCGATAACAAAGGCGGTGCTTCCGGCTCGATTGGCACTGCGCTGGTTGCGCAGAGTCCTCCAGACGGCTATACATTTGCGGTCGTCTTTGATACCCACGCGGTCAACCCTGCATTGATTCCCAACATGGGATTTGATACGCGTAAGGATTTAGATCCGATTGCTTTGATCGGTACTGCGCCGATGGTGCTCGCGACGCACGCTGCCAGCGAATACAAAAGTTTTTCGGACGTGATCAATGCCGCCAAAGCCAAGAAAAACGTGGGTTACGGCACAATTGGCAGCGGGTCCTTGGGCCATTTGGCGATGGTCCTGGTTGGCAGAAGCAATGGCTTAGACTGGCAACACATCCCTTACCGAGGCGGTGGCCCCCTGATGAACGATGCCGTCGCCGGGCATGTGCCACTGTCCATTGGCTCCGTATTTTTGACCAAACCTCATTTGGATAATGGGCGGATGCGGGCATTAGCTGTGACCACCAGTAAGCGCAGCCCTGATCTACCGAACGTGCCTACGATGGCTGAGAGTGGCGTATCGGGCTTCGAAGCGCCTGCATGGTGGGCCATCTTGGCGCCGGTCAAAACGCCTCCCGAGATCCTCAAGCGCATGAATGAAGAAGTGAATAAAGCCATGAGGAACCCAGAGATTGCCAAGAGGCTTGATGCTCAGGGCATTGATGTCGTTGGCGGCTCGCCGGAAGCTGCGCGAGTGTTCATCGACAAGCAGATGGATATTGGGGCCAAAGTCGTTCGCGAGAATGGCATCAAAGCCGATTGATGCCTATCGTCAGTTCTGATCCTCTGGGTTGATGCCGAGCGCCACCAAAAATCGCGCAACCATGTTGTAGGTGGCGATGCTGCTGGTGATCTCCACGAGCGCTGTCGTATCAAAGTGCTGTTGCATCTGAGCAAACACTTCATCCTGCACTTTGACATGCAAGGTCATTTGCGCTGCGTATTGAATCACTATTTTTTCGACAACACTCAACGCAGATTCCATCACCGCCGAGCTCGGATCCTTGCTGATGTGTGCGGCTAAAGCATCGAGCTGCTCTTGCTTGCCACCTGCCGTCAAAAAGTCTGGCGCGTGATGGTGGTACTCGTAACGCGCACCAGTGAGCAGCGCCACGGTACAAATGGCTAGCTCGCGCAAGCGGCGATCGGTGGGCAACTCAGTACGCACAGCTTTGAGATACACATTCCAGCCCCGCGCCAGCGGTTCGCTCCAGAGCAAGGCCTTATCTAAATTGATGAGTGCGCCTCCGCGTCGTGCTTCAATAGCTGCTACGAGTTCAGCAGGTTGGGGTTTGAGACTTTGAGTCCAAGCAGGCACACGCATTTTGGGCTTTCTTGTTGAGCGGAACACGATACGATGAACTATTGATAATAGCGTCACTAGCACTTGCTCCTCCACCATGTCCCCAAAGATCCTATTTCTTGTCGCTTCCACCCGCGAACCCGGCCACTTAGGCAACACCGAATGGCTCGCTCGCCAAGCCGCTCACGCTGTGTCACCTGAGCAACAGCAGTGGCTGCACTTGGCGCAGATGCAAATGCCGCCTTTCGTCGATCTGCGGCACACGGCGGGGCAGTATCCGATGCCGACAGGAAATATGAAGACCTTGCTCGACGCGACGCTGGCCTGCGATCAACTGGTGTTGGTCGCTCCCGTGTATTGGTACAGCTTCCCAGCGAGTTTGAAGACCTATCTGGATCATTGGAGTGCTTGGATGCGCGTCCCGGGTGTAGATTTCAAAGGAGCGATGTCAAAAAAGACACTGCGATTGATCACTACCAGCGGCGACCGCGCAAAGGCCCAGCCGATGGTCGATAGCACGGAGCTGTGCGCCAAGTTTTTGAGCATGACTTGGGGAGGTGTGCTTTGGGGTAAAGGCGGCCCCCCTCAGGCGGTGGAGGCCGATGCAGCTGCGATTGAAAGCGCAAAAACATTCCTCGCGGGATAATTGGCGTATGAGAATTCAGTTCACCAAAATGCAAGGCGCCGGCAATGATTTTGTCGTGCTGGATGAAACGCAAGGCCTGTTGAACTTAACGTCAGCGCAATACAGATTTTTAGGCGACAGGCATTTTGGCGTTGGTGCGGATCAGATTTTGTCCGTACGGCCTGCGCCTTCGCCTGATTTTGATTTTGCGTATGCGATTCACAACAACGATGGCGGGGAAGTGGAGCATTGCGGCAATGGCGCACGCTGCTTTGTGCGCTATGTGCGCGGCAAAGGCTTAACGACGAAAAGCTCGGTGCGCGTGAAGACATTGAACAATGCACTTACTTTGACGGAGCAAGCTGACGGCCGCGTCACGGTGGATATGGGTGCGCCGTTTTTTGAATTGAGCGATGTGCCGTTTGATGCGGCTCATGCGGTATCTGAGGCCGTCAACTCATGGCAAAAATGGCACTTAGCCATTGCAGATATTGCGCAGAATGCTCTTGAATTGATAGCAATTCACGGCAGCGTCTCAGTGCTGTCTATGGGCAATCCCCATGCTATCCAAGTCGTGCAAGACGTGCAGGCGGCGCCAGTACACGAGGTGGGCGCTTGGATGCAAACACACCCGGCCTTTCCAAACCGCGTCAATGCGGGCTTTATGCAAATCCTCAATCGCAACGCGATCAAGTTGCGCGTGTATGAGCGAGGCGCAGGCGAGACGCTGGCCTGCGGCACGGGTGCTTGCGCTGCAGTAGTGGTCGGTATTCGGCTGGGGCTGCTGGATGGCAAGGTGGATGTGCAGACCCATGGCGGCCTGCTCACGATTGAGTGGCCGTTTGCAACGCAAGGCTTGGCGGCCAACGTGCTGCTCACCGGGCCAGCAGTCACCGTGTTTGAGGGCGAGATCGACATTCCCACGTGCGCTGTTTCGGTTTAAGATAGAGTCTGCTACAAATTCAGGAGCTAGAGATGACACAGCCGCATGACGTGCCGCCGATCACAGAAGACGATATTGCAAATTACTTGAGTGCCAACCCAGAATTTTTTGAGCGCCACGCGGAAACCTTGTCCTCCATCCATCTCTTCTCGCAGCACGGCAAACGTGCGGTGAGTTTGCAAGAGCGCCAAGCGGAGATGCTGCGCGAGAAGATCAAATCGCTTGAAGGCCGCGTCATGGAAATGGTGCGCAACGGCAACGAGAATGTGATGATTGCTGACAAGCTGCAGCGCTGGACGCGCACACTCTTGCTCACTCAACAGGCGATTGACCTGCCTTTGACCGTGGTGCATGAGCTCAAAGCCCAGTTTCTCGTGCCCCAAGCGGCGATCAAGGTTTGGGCGGTAAACGGCCTGTTTTCTGAAGAAGAGTTTGCTGTGGGTGTAAGTGATGATGCCAAAGCCTTTGCTTCTTCATTGCAATTGCCATATTGCGGCGTGAATTCCAATTTTGAAGCTGCAAATTGGCTGGATCAGCCCGAATTGGCCATGTCTTTGGCGATGATTCCTCTGCGAGCCGGCGCTGCTTTGGATGCATTCGGCATGCTCGTCTTGGCCTCGCCCGACGCGCAACGGTTTAATGCGGGCATGGGCACCGACTTTCTGGAGCGAATTGGTGAGCTGGGTAGCGCAGCACTGTCGCGGCTACGTGCCTAGGGTGCATTGGCGGTGAGAAGCGATGGCACACGATCTTATCCAGCGCTACTTAAACCACTGCCGGGTTGAAAAGCGTTTGGCTGAGCGCACGTTGGTGCTTTACAGCGAAGATCTGAGCAAGCTCGAAGCCAATGCAGCGCAAGCTGGCGTGGAGATCGGACGGGTTTTGAACGCACATATTCGCCGCTGGGTGGCTCAGATGCACAGCCAAGGGCGGTCTGGGCGAGGCATTGCCCTGATTCTGTCGGGGTGGAGGGGGTTTTATCTTTGGTTGGGACGCGAGGGTTTGGTGACCAGCAACCCGGTGCAAGATGTTCGTGCGCCGCGTCAGCCCAAGCCCTTGCCTAAGGCATTGCCCGTGGATCAAGCGGTGCAATTGGCGAGCTTCAATGGGTTGACCGACGCTGCAAGCTTCGACCCCGTGCTTGAAGCGCGCGATGCGGCTCTCACGGAGCTGTTGTACGGCTCGGGCCTGCGGGTTAGCGAACTGATCAACTTGGACATCCAATCCTCACAAGCGGGGCAGCAAACCTTTAAAGGTTATGTTGATCTCGCCGCGGGTGAAGTGAATGTGGTTGGAAAAGGCAGCAAGAGTCGCAGCGTGCCGATGGGAGGGAAAAGCATTGAAGCGGTGAAGCGCTGGCTGGCGCTGCGCGATCAATTGCGGATCAAGGCCTCTCAAGAGCGTTTGCTGGCCGCGCAGTCGCGCGATCCCAGCGTGGGTTTGGCGCTGTTTTTGTCACCGCGAGGCTTGCGAATGACCGCGGCCATGGTGCAGCAACGCCTCAAGGCGCGTAGCCAGCAAGCGGGTTTGCCGGTAGCCGTGCATCCTCATATGCTGCGCCACAGTTTTGCTAGCCATTTGCTCCAATCGAGCCAAGACTTGCGGGCAGTGCAGGAGTTGCTCGGTCATGCCAACATCAGCACAACGCAGGTTTACACCCGGCTTGATTTCCAACACCTTGCTAAAGCCTACGATGCCGCGCATCCGCGAGCCAAGCGGCCGTGAGCTTTCGACGGTTGTGTGACATCGTCGGGAGGGATCGGACCATTGATAAAGTCTACTTATCAGAGCGATCGGAAGTGTGACGCGAGGCGCGTTGAAAATTGCGTCACAATAAATCATGGGCAACAATCAAGAGCTATCCATACCCAGCAGCGAGAACACGGCTGATTCGCAGAAAGGTGAGGTTATTGCACGCGCAGGGTTTCAGGAATTTGAATTGGATCAAATCCTGTATTGCAGCTTGTCCAGAACGGCCATGGATAAGCAAAGTCTTGAGCGATTGGCGCAGGATATTTCCGTGTTGAATCGGATGGATCACATCACGGG
>JANPAK010000215.1:0-6288 GCA_031429925.1 Variovorax sp. | reverse complement strand
GTGGGCCTGCACATGGTGGGGCCGGATGCAGGCGAGGTCGTGCAAGGCTTTGCGGTTGCGATGCGAGCCGGAGCCACCAAAGCGATTTTTGACAGCACGATCGGCATTCACCCGACCATTGCGGAAGAATTCGTAACGATGCGCGAGCCGGTGGCTTAAGGTCGCAGCCTCAGCTGAAGGATTTCACAGCCTCTTGGGCAATCCGCTGGCCGTGCTCCTGAAGGAAATGGCCACCCTCGGGAATGAGCATGGGCTCTGGGCAGTCTCGGATATGGACGCGCAACTCGCGCATGGTGGCCTCTCCGAGCACCGGATCTTGCACACCGATGGCCATGAAGCTTTTGCCTGTCCAATCATTGCGCCAAAACGCGCGGGCCTCAAAGCTGATCGCAGCGCCATCGCTGCTCTCAAATTCGGGCACCATCGGCGGAAATGCGCGCGTCGCGGCGCGGTGCCCCGCATCTGGGAACGGCGCCATATAGGCCGCACATTCGGCTTCGCTCATCTGCGGATTGCCGCGTGAAAACAGTTTGGCGATATCAAACTCCGGCTTTTTCGCACACATCTCACGCCAGGCTTTGAAGCCATCGGTTAAAGGCGCATCACCGCAAGCGAGCGTGGTGTTCATCGCCAGCAGGCCTTGATAGCGCTGGGGTGCAGCGAGTGGCAAAGTCAGCCCAAGGATGCCGCCCCAGTCTTGCACCACAAGGACAACATGGTGCAAATCTAAGCGCTCAATGAATTCGAGCAAGCATTGGCGATGCCAGCTAAAGCTGTGGAAGCTGTCTTTCTTCGGTTTATCGCTCTTGCCAAAGCCGATCATGTCGGGCGCGACGACTCGCGCGCCACTGGCGGCAAAGGCGGGAATCATCTTGCGATAGAGGTAGCTCCATGCGGGGTTGCCGTGCAGGCAGAGGTAAGTGATTGCAGCGTCTTTGGCACCTTCATCCAGGTAATGCATGCGCAAGCCGTTCAGAGCTGGCAAGTCGCTGAGGTAATGCGGTGCGAAATCGTAGCCGGGCAAGCCATCAAAGCAGTGATCGGGCGTGCGCAAGGCGTCTTGGCGCAAGGGGTGATTCATCGCATGCTCCTGCTGTTGCTCTAGACGTTTCTGATGGAAGAAATTTTGCAACAATTGGCTGCTAGCCCTTGTTAATTCTGCGCAATATGCTCCTAATTCAATAGCGGATTGAACCTGCGTTTGATGATTCAAAGGGCTTGCAAAAAGATCCAATACCGATCCCGCCGCACCGGTTTTGGGCTCCGGTGCGGCATACACCACGCGACGAATACGGGAGTGCAAGATCGCCCCAACGCACATCGCGCAAGGTTCCAGCGTCACGTACAGGTCGCAGCCATCCAAGCGATAGTTGCCCAGCTTCTGCGCTGCCGCGCGCAAGGCATTGATCTCCGCATGCGCCGTTGGATCGTGGCCCGCAACGGGGGAGTTGCGGCCGGTAGCGATCACCTGGCCGTCCTTCACCACCACCGCACCCACAGGCACTTCGCCGGAAGCTGCGGCTTGCTTGGCTTCATTCAAAGCGAGTTGAAGGAACTGTGCGTCGTTTGGAGTGTCCATAGGCAAACAGTTTAAAGTAAGCGTATGAAAACAACGATTTATCGCCTCTTGGCGTGTGTCACCTTGGCAACGGCTTCGCTGGTCAGTGCGCAAACCGCATCGACACCAGCGAGTATCAGTTTAAGCTTCGCGCGCGAACTTGGCGACGTGCGAGAGTACCGCTTGCCCAATGGCTTGCAAGTGCTTCTGCTGCGTGACACCCAACGACCAGCGATGAGCGTGAACATCACTTACCGCGTTGGCTCCCGGCACGAAGGTCTGGGCGAGTATGGCTCGGCGCACCTGCTTGAGCACATGCTCTTCAAGCCATCTGGCGCTGGCACGCCACCGCGTTTCAACGATCCCAAAACCAGCATGGAAGCCCTCGGCATGCGCTGGAATGGCACCACCTCGCTAGATCGAACCAATTACTTCGCCAACTTCGTCACCAATGATGGCAGGGTCGGTGAGCGCCTGGACTACATGATGGGCTGGCTGGCCGCGATGATGACCCAGGCGCGTTTCACGGTGGAGGATCTTAAAAGTGAAATGACGGTGGTACGCAACGAATTTGAGCGCGGCGAAAACGAACCCGGGCGCATTCTTGGCGAGCGTATGCGAAGCATTGCTTACACGACCCATGGCTACGGTCATTCCACGATCGGCACCCGCGCCGATATTGAGAATGTGCCTTTTGATCGTTTGCAGGCCTTCTACAAGCTGCACTATCGGCCCGACAACGCAACACTGATTGTGGCGGGGGATTTCAATCCGGATGAGGTCAAGACCCGTATCTGGCGAGAGTTTGGCGTGATCGCCAAGCCAAATACCCCGTTGCCCACCACCTGGAGCGTGGAGCCACCGCAAGAAGGCGAGAAGCAAGTGATCCTGCGGCGCAGCGGTGGCTTAGCCAGCGCTGCCTTGGCCTACCACGGGCCGGCTGGCCCGACCCGCGAGGCCTTAGCCGCATCCCTATTGGCCGCCACGTTGGGGCAAGAAGGCGGCCCACTGGCCAAGAACTTGACGATGCAACAAATCTCCGTGACGGAATGGGCTTACTACCGGGGCGGCCGCGAGCCTTCGCAGTTGTGGGCTGGCATTGGCTTACCAGAGCCTGCCGCCGGTGATACCCCGTCGCAGGTCGAGGCAAAAGCCCTCTCCGCGGTCGCCGCGCTGGCTAAAGTTGTGGAAAGCTATCGCCCCACTGCACAAGAACTCGAAACGGCACGCGGCAGCATCCAAGCCGGTATGCGGGCAATGTTTCGCAGCAGTGAATCGATGGCGCGAGCATTGAGCGAGGCCGTGGCCAGCGGCGATTGGCGACTGCTGTGGACGCAGCGCGATCTCCTGCCGCAGATCACGCTGCAAGAAGTACACAAGCTGGCCGCCACTTACCTGATCCCCAGCAATCGCACGAGCGGTTTGTATCTGCCTCAAAGCAGCGGCGATGTTCTCGCCCGGGCCCCGCAAGCACAAGCGCCAGATGCTAAGGCGATAGATCAGTTGATTGCCTCCACTGTTCAGTCTGGGGCATCCCGCGCAGACACGGCTGCGGCTGATGCAAGGAATGCCGTCCTCAATGCTGGTTTGCCAAGCATTCCAGTGAAAAAAGATGCCCCAAGCTTCACCATCACTCACGAAACCATGGCACAGCACACCCGGCGCGGCCGATTGACCGTTGCCGGGCAGGCGGGGCTTCAAGTCGCCGTGCTCACGCGGCAGTCCAAAGACGATCGCGTCCATGGCACGTTGCGGCTGCGCTGGGGCAACGCGGAATCGGTACGCGGCTCTGGTGTATTGGCCACGATGCTTGCAGCAAATATCCCCGACGGCATGGCAGCAGCCGGTGCCTCGCCAGCCATGGATGCCCAGCAAATTCAAGCCCGCATGCAGCAGCTCGATGCGAGCATCCGCTTTTCCAGTTCGGCGGGCGCCCTCTCCGCAGGCCTTGAGTTTCCAGCGCAGAACACCGCCGCGGTGATTGCATTGCTGAATGACTTGTTGCGCCGCCCAGCGTTTGACACCGCCGTATTCGAGCGCAACCAGCGCGCCATGGTGGCCACGCTGCAACCGATCAAAGCCAACCCCAGCACCCTTGCCGGCAATTTGCTCGATCGCAATCACCGCCCTCAGTACACCGGCGGAGACCCTCGCGAGGTTCGCTTGCTGGAAGACACGGAGCGCCAAATGCGGCAAGCAACACCTGCGGCACTCAAAGCCTACTGGCAGCGCTTTAGCGGCGCCCAGCATGGAGAGCTCGTGCTGGCAGGCCCCGTGGAGCTCGCTCCAATCCAGGCACAGCTCCAAAGCCTCTGGGCGAATTGGGCCAGTAACGAAGCGCACACACCTTGGGTGAGCACGCATTCAGCGCCGGTCGGCGAGTCTTTTGCCAAGCTTCAGGTGCCAGAAAAAGCCAACGCCAGCTACAGCGCCCGCATTGCGTTTCCCCTCGATCAGCGGCATCCAGACTTCGCTCCACTGGTGACGGGTATCGAAATGATGTCTCGCCTGGGATTGTTTCAACGCATTCGAGAACAAGACGGCATCTCCTACGGCGTGGGTTCATCGTTTGATGCGCCTTGGTATGGCAATGCGGCATCCATCAACATTGGTGCCAGCTTTGCGCCACAAAACCTCGATCGCCTGCGCCAAGGCGTACGTGAGGTCTTGATCCAAACCCGCGAGAGAGGCTACGGCGCCAGCGAAGTTGAGCAAGCCAAGTCCGCCATCCTTGCCCGCCGCAAAGACCGCCTCACTCAACCTGCAAGCGCCATTGACACGATCGCCTTTAATCTGCGTGAAGGCCGCCCCTTAGACGCGAACAAAGCGTTTGATGAACGCTATGAAAAGCTCGATGCGATCGCAGTGAATGCGGCTTTGAAGAAATACCTTGATCTGAGCTTGCTGCGCGAAGTCGTTGCGGGCACTTTCTGATTCAGTATGAATTTCTCGATTCAACTCAACATTCCCACATGAACTCTGATAGCCCTACTTTTACTGGTTTGCATGGTCTGCAACACGGCTCTAGCTTGAACGAAGCCAGCGGCGATCTGCTGCAAAAGACCGCTGCATTGGCAGCCGCCGTGCCCGCTTGCGATCTCACCATCTCGCGCAGGCGAAGTCTCATGCATGAAGCGAATCAGCTGTTGCAAGTTGACGGGCTGATGCTTCCCGTCACCAGCGTAGACGTGCAAGTACCGCTGCCGGGGCGCAACTTGCCTGCGCGTTTGTATGCGCCCAAGGCGCTATCGTCGGATGTCCTGTTGGTTTACTTTCATGGTGGGGGTTGGGTGCTTGGTGATTTGCAAACACATGATCTCAGCATGCAATTTCTTGCGCAGCATTTAGGCATGAAAGTGCTGAGCGTGGAATACCGCAAAGCACCGGAACAGGTGTTCCCTGCCGCCTGCAATGATGCACAAGAAGCGCTTGCGTGGGCTCAAAAACAACTGGCTTCTTGGGGCAGCAAGCGCCTCGCCGTTGGCGGCGATAGCGCTGGCGGGCATCTCGCATCGGTCGCGATGCATTCGATGCCAAATGGAGATGTCGCGGGTGCCCTGCTGTTCTATCCGGTCACGGACATGCAATTTGCCAACCACAGCTATACCGAGCGCGGCGCAGGCTTAGGCTTGACCAAGGATGCCATGCAGTGGTTTTGGCAACAGTTTCTGAGTCCTCAGCTTCCGTTGTCGCAATTGCAAGTTAGCGCTGATCCTCGCGCCGTGCCGATGCGCCAACAATGGACGAAGCCGCCGCCACCCTCTGTCATCCTCGCCGCTTGGCACGATCCGTTGTATGACGAAGCCGTCAGTTACGCCCAATTGCTCGCGCAAGCTGGCGGTCAAGTGGTGATGCAATCCGCGCCCGATTTAGCGCATGGCTTCTTGCGGCAATTGTTTGTGGTCAGCAGTGCCAGAGCGCATGTGTTGGCCGCAGTGCATGCATTTCGCACCTTAATCGATCACTGAGCAGCAGCCACCAAAAGTTTTGTATAGCCCTGCTGCGGCGCATTCAGCACTGCATCCACGCTGCCCTGCTCCAGGATCTGTCCATCTTTCATGACGAGCACCTCATGCGCCATGGCGCGGATCACGTCCACATCGTGGGTGATCAGCAGGTAGCTCAAACCGCGCTCTCGCTGCAGCTTTTGCAAGAGGCTGAGCACTTGCTGCTGAATCGTCACATCGAGCGCACTCGTGGGCTCGTCCAAAATGATGGTTTGCGGATTCACAATCAGAGCTCGCGCAATCGCAATGCGCTGACGCTGGCCGCCAGAGAATTCATGCGGAAAGCGTTGCAGCAAATTCGGAAACTGCGCTTCATCCAAACCCACTTCATCCAGTGCTGCCAGCACCCGCGTTTGGCGCTGCGCAGCATCCAGCAAAGGCTCATGAATACGCAAGCCTTCGCCCACGATTTCTTCCACCGTCATGCGCGGCGACAGCGATGAATATGGATCTTGAAACACGACCTGCAAGGATTGCCGCAACGCTGAATCAAACCTCATAGTTACTATGTTATTCATAGCGTTCTGCGCATTATTCATATGGTCTACGGGCTGTTTTCTTTCATAAAACACCTCGCCCTGCGTGCTCGCCGCTGGTAGCAAGCCCAGCAGCGCCAGCGCGAGCGTAGATTTGCCGGAGCCCGATTCACCGATCACGCCCAACGTCTGGCCGCGGCCCAGATTCAAATTGGCCTCATGCACTGCGACGAACTCACCCTTTTTG
>JANPAK010000214.1:0-8721 GCA_031429925.1 Variovorax sp. | reverse complement strand
CGTCAAGCCTGCAGCGCCGCCCACATTTCCTTGTCCCGCGCCGCCGTCCAAATACGAGGGTTATTGATGCCGCTGGCTTCGTCTTAAGCGCGACTCACATCAAATGGTAGGCAATGCTCGTAGATAAAGACGTGGCCGAAGATCGGATCCATACTTTTGCGGGTGTGCGCCATCGCGTCCTTGAGGTTGAGCTTTTGCGCGACGGCCTCGCTCCCGCATTTGTAGAGTGTTTCGACCCAGCGCTTGGTGTAGTCAAGCGCCTTGTTGACTTCGGCTTTGCCTTTCATGGCTTCGCCTCGGCCGGGTACGATGTAGCTTGCTTCTAGTTTGCGCAGGGCTTCAAGTGTTGTTGGCCATTCAGCAAGCTGTGCATCACCAGTGTACACGCCGGCTTCGTATTCGACCAAATCGCCGGAAAAGAGTACGCCTTCTTCCTCCACCCAAGCAATCGTGTCACCGCGCGTATGGCCCATGCCGGGATGCCAGATTTCAACAACCACGCCTCCGAGGTTGACCGACAAGCTGCCTTGGCGGCCAGGCTTACCGTCACCAATGACCATGCTCGGCCACGTGAGGCCAGGGATGCTGTCGGCGCCTTGGAAGAGGCGAGGAAAGCGCTCGATTTCGCTTTGCATGTCTTGCGCGCCGCGCTCGCGGATGAGTTCCAGCGTGCCGCGACTGGCGATGATCTCCGTCGCGCCTTCGGCCACGTAGGCGCTTGCTCCGAGCACGCGCACAGCGTGGTAATGCGTGAGCAGCACATACTTGATGGGTTTGCTGGAGACGGTGCGGATTTTCTTAATCAGGTCTTTGGCCATCGCGGGCGTGGCGGTGGCGTCAGACACCATGATGTAGTCGTCACCAATGATCACGCCAGAATTTGGGTCTCCCTCGGCGGTGTAGGCCCAGCAATGCTTGGACAGTTGCTCAAAAGTGATTCTCTTGGCTGCGAGGTCAGATTGGCTGGCGAAGGCTTTGGACATGGTTACGCTCCTGTGCTTTGTTGGGTGGCTCGATCTGATTGTAATTTACCTATACGTAATGCATTTCGGATAGGTAAATTCAAAATAAGCTGCATTTATTCGCGGGGTAGGGTGGCGGGCAATGGAGCACATTGCCGCTCCTCCATAAACCGATGCCTTCAGAAGAGCATAAATCTAAGGTAAATCGGCCTTCAAACCTCATGAATAATGCGCAGAATGCTACTAAATGAATAGCAACTAGTTGGAGAAGGCCGCAATCCCCGTGATCGCTCTGCCCAGAATCAGCGCATGAATATCGTGCGTACCCTCATAGGTGTTGACCACCTCGAGGTTCACGAGGTGGCGTGCGACGCCATATTCGTCGGAGATGCCGTTGCCACCCATCATGTCGCGGGCCAGGCGTGCGATGTCCAGAGCCTTGCCGCAGGAATTGCGTTTCAAGATGGAGGTGAGCTCGACGTTGGCGATACCTTCGTCTTTCATTCTTCCTAGGCGCAGACAACCTTGCAGGCCGAGGCTGATTTCGGTGAGCATGTCAGCGAGTTTCTTTTGGATCAGCTGATTGGCGGCCAGTGGCCGGCCAAACTGCTTGCGATCGAGCACGTATTGGCGAGCTCTAAAGTAGCAATCTTCCGCTGCACCCAAAGCACCCCAAGCGATGCCGTAGCGGGCGCTATTGAGGCAAGTGAACGGGCCTTTGAGGCCACGCACTTCAGGAAAAGCGTTCTCTTCGGGGCAGAACACGTTATCCATCACGATCTCGCCAGTGAGCGAGGCTTTGAGACCGACTTTGCCGTGAACGGCAGGGGCAGACAGGCCTTTCCAGCCTTTTTCCAGAACAAAGCCTCGAATCGCGCCTTCATCGTCTTTAGCCCAGACGACGAACACATCGGCAAACGGGCTGTTGGAGATCCACATTTTGTTGCCCGTTAGCGAATAACCGCCAGCGACTTTGCGGGCGCGGGTGATCATGCTGGCAGGATCTGAGCCGTGGTCAGGCTCGGTCAGGCCAAAGCAGCCGATGAATTCGCCAGTGGCGAGTTTGGGCAGGTATTTTTGTTTGGTGGCTTCATTGCCAAATTCATAGATCGGCACCATCACCAGTGAGCTTTGCACACTCATCATGGAGCGGTAGCCGGAATCGACGCGCTCGACTTCTCGGGCAACGAGACCGTAGCAGACGTAGTTCAATCCTGAACCGCCATATTGCTCTGGAATCGTCACACCGAGCAAACCAAGAGCGCCCATTTCTCGGAAGATGGCCGGATCGGTCTTCTCATGGCGGAAGCCTTCGACCACGCGGCTGGCGAGCTTGTCTTGGCAATAGACGCGGGCGGCTTCTTGCACTTGGCGCTCGTCATCCGAAAGTTGGGCGGCGAGGTTAAAGGGGTCTTCCCAGCTGAAGGGAGATTTTTGTGTTTTGGCCATCTGAGGCTCCAAAAAAAGATTGCCAAAGAAAATACTTTAGGCTTAAAGAAATTATGCCTGATTGGGCACCGGTTGAAGCATTGAGAGGCTGTGTTCGACGAGTTGCACTGTCACCTGTGTGGCATCCAGCACGATCACATCGGATTCGGCGCTTGGGTCTTCTAGGGTCGCAAACTGGCTGGCGACCAAGGTCTCCGAGAAAAAATGGCCAGCGCGGCTGCTCACGCGCCGTTGCGCTTCTTCGCGCGTGAGGCGCAGGTAGGCAAATCGCACGTCGCCAGCCTTGCGCAAAACATCGCGGTACGAGCGCTTGAGTGCCGAGCAACCCATCACGCAGCCTTGGGGGTTCTTTTGAATTTGCTGGACCAAGGCTTGTAACCAGCCGGCGCGGTCTTGATCGTCAAGCGGCGTGCCAGCGGCCATCTTGGCCTTGGCTTGTGCACTATGAAAATCATCGCCTTCGATCCACGGCACAACGCAGGCTTTGGCCAAGGCTTGACCAAAGGTGGATTTACCGCAACCGGCGACTCCCATGACCACGATGCTCATCATGGTGGGAGTTTAAAGCAGCGAAACAGTTTAGTAACTGAGCTTGGCGACAGAGTCCCCGCGCCCAGCGCTGGCATTGTCTTTCAATGCTTTGGTAATCACGCTGGTGATCACGTTGGCAAAGTAGTGTGCACCCCAAGAACCGTAGCGTTGTTCGTCTTCAGGGGTTAAGGCGAGCACGCCAGGGCATTTGCCTGCTTTGGCGATACCTTTGACGCCTTTTTCGATCATGGCTTGTACGGCGGGCTCGTAGAAGCGGTTTTCATAGCCCATGCTGTGCGCGAGATCATTGGGGCCGATGAATACCGCGTCCACGCCAGGCGTGCTGGCGATCTCGTAAGCCGCTTCAATCGCGGGCACAGTCTCCAGCATCAGCACGAGCATGACGTCTTGATTGCTTTTTTCATTGTGTGCGGCACCGCCAAACGCGCCATAGCCTGCTGCGCGCACTGAGTAGGCGCAACCACGTTGGCCACTCACACCAGCAAAGCCCACGCTTCGCGGATACCGTACTTTGTCGGCGATTTCTTGCGCATGCTTGGCATCGCGGATCATGGGAATTTGCAGCCCACTCGCACCCGCATCGAGGGTGCGGGCGATGTCGTGCTCCAAACAACGCACCAAGGCAGGCAAGCCGCTGGCACGGGCCGCTCGTAGCATATGTTCGGTGGTTTCTAGGCCGGCACTGCCGTGCTCGTTGTCAACAATCGTGAAGTCGTAGCCCGCAAAGGCGGTCATTTCCACTAAGGCCGGTGAGCCTAAGCCATTGAAGAGGCCGCGAAAAGGCTTGCCGCTTTGAAACAGGGTGCGAAGTTGTGCGTCGATCGGGTGAATCATGATTTATGTCCAAAGTTCAGCGGATGCCATTTCAGCACCTTGCGCCATGCTCTTGAGTTTCGCATAGGCAATTGGCGGGTGAACCGCGCCAAAACCCGCAAAGGTGCCAAAGCCGCAATCGGTACCGGCCATCACGCGATCTCGGCCGACGATGTTCGCGTATTGCACGAGGCGCTGCGCGACAAGTCTCGGATGCTCGATGAAGTTGCTGGTGGAATCGAGCACACCTGGGCAGAGGATCTTGTTGCTGGGCACCATGCCCTTCTTCTGCGCATCAGCCCAAACCTCCCATTCATGGGCATGGCGGGGGTTCGCACCTTCAAACAAAATCGTGCCTGGCTTGGCTTTGCACACCAAGCTGATCACGCGCTCAAGGCCGATGTCATGGTGATGCGGCCCCTCATAATTACCCCAGCAGATATGCATGCGGATGCGCTCGGCAGGAATGTTGCGCAGAGCGTGATTGAGCGCTTCGACTTGCAAATTCGCGTTGCGCAAGAATTCCTCCTCGCTCGCATCGCGAAACTTGATATGGCGGCCCATGCCAAGATCCGGCGCGTCGATCTGCAACTCTAAACCGGAGGCGACGATAGCTTCGTATTCCGTTTGCATCGCTGCTGCCAAGGCTTCGAGGTACTTCTCGTTGGAGGCATAGTACCTATTGGGCTGAAACACAGCGATCACACCGGGACTCGCTGCGTTCATGAAGGCTCGGCTTACGCCCGCTCTCTTCGCTGCATTCTTGAGGTTGCTGATATCTTTGTGCAAGCCGCTAAGGTCTTTCACGGCAATCGGGCCCGTGCAAATGGGACGATGGTATTTCGGCGTCGCGCCCAGCTTG
This sequence comes from Variovorax sp., assembly GCA_031429925.1. Taxonomy (GTDB): domain Bacteria; phylum Pseudomonadota; class Gammaproteobacteria; order Burkholderiales; family Burkholderiaceae_C; genus JANMDU01. The sequence continues at coordinate 4,083 of JANPAK010000214.1, read as the reverse complement.
GCTAAGCGCTCTTTGAAATCTGGGAAATCATCCAAATCGCGCGGTGTGGCGCGAGGCATTTCCCCAATCTCAAAACCCGTCAAGCGATGACGGATGTAGGTGGCGTAGCTGATCTTGCTCATCTCACCATCGCTGACGACATCGACGTTGGCCTCTACCTGCGCCGCAACGACGGCATCCGTCTCGGCGGACATGATGCGGTCAAACTCGGATTCGTTGTAGTTGAGATTCGCGTCTTGCGCGAAGAGTTGATCGACCACCCGCTGCGGACGAGGCAGGCTGCCGACGTGGGTGGTGAGGATACGGTTGCCCATGTTGTTCTCTTTCTCAGCGTTGTGAACGATCAATAAAGCGTTTGAGGCCCACGTAGCCATTGGCGTCAATGCCCCAGCCTGCTTGATTTGCGGAGGTGGCCACTTCGGGCGCCCAGCAGATGTACTTGCGCTCGTCGCCAGGCGTCATGATCAGCATCGCGGCGTCTTGGTTTCCTGCATTGCGATAGCGACGCCAGACATTCGCTGGCATGGCGTAGCTGTCATTGCCTTCTGCATTACCAGTTGCTACAATTTTCGTAGCATTTTGCGCAGATTCCATAACGAGGAATGACTCATTTTGCATTGATATCTCGATGCTACCTTGGTACACAGCCAAGACCTGTTTGGAAGAGAGCTGATGGCAGCTCACACTACCACCTGCAGGTATCTTGAGCCATTCGATGGAGAAGCCGTGCGAGTTCATGATCGGCGCGAGGTGATTGCGCTCTGCGCTCATACCGTGGCCGATCACTGGCGCCATACTTGCGCCGCAGCCGGGCAGGGCGCTGTCGAGTAGGGCACGCTGCGACCATTCGAGCTCATCGAATTTCACCACACGCTGGCGCATTTTCTCTGGGGTCCAAGAGCGCAGTTGAGTCACCTCCTGCGGCGTCATGGGTTGGAGGCGCTTCATGCTCGCATCCCACTTGCCGCCGAGTTGCTCGTCGATGATTTGATAGTCTTCCGTCAGATGCACGCCTTGCTCTCGAGCCGCCTCCAGCGTTGCTGCGCCCCAAAGAATGCCACCGGTATCGTCCTGCCCCAAGGCCGTGAACATGAAGCCTTCTTTGCCTTCTGCAGTGCCTTGGCTCTGGAAGCCGCGATAGATCCAAGTCGGGATCGACGCGATGTCGCCTTCGCCAATGGTGTACTCGAGCTGCTCAGGATTGAATCCCCAGTGGAGTTGCCACTTGCCGCGCGTGCAGATGAAGACCTCGGCCGTGAAGTGCATGTGCGGCGGATTGGTGACGCCCGGGCCCATGGCGACACCCCCCACCTGAAAACCGTGCTTCTCGCGCAGGCTGACTGGTTGATTCGGATTTTGCGAAACGCCCGGACCGATCAGCGCATAGTTCTTCTTCGGGCCACAACCCGGGATGCGGTAGTCAATAAATGCATCGGTACTGTAGCGCAGGCTGCTCGCCGGAATAAAGCGTGATCGAAGCTCTTCAGTCGTAAAAGTGGTCGTCATCCAAAGTCCTAAAATGATAGCAAATTATTCATGAAATACAAGGGTTATCGGTGGTCTCTTCGCCAAAAAGCCAACGCAGAAGTGCATGAGTCAATTGGCTAGGGGCTTCCAGTGGCAAAAAATGACCGCATCGCTTGATCTCGTGCCAATGCATGCGCGGCTGAGCCGCCTGCATGGCCCGCTGCCAAGCGCGTGGGCAGAGGCGATCATGCTGGCCACTCACCGCCAACAAAGCGCCATCGAACTCACGCAGCGCTTGCAAGCCATCGGGCCTTTCAGCTGCCCAAGCGAATTCTTCAAACGCACTACGCCGAGGCGTTTGCAAAGCCATGTCAAAGATCAGTTGCTCATACCTTCTGCGCTTGACTTCGTGATGAAAGTAAGCTGGCTTCACATGTCTTGCCACCACGACCGGGCCGCGCTCAAGCCACAAGCGACGCAGCATCGCGCTTTTGCGCTGCGCCGTTGCGCTCGCGGGCTGCGCATTGCTGGCGATCAAGGCAATGCCTAAGATCCGATCTTTGGCCATACGCAGGAAATCCAGTGCAAGGAGACCGCCGAGTGAGAAACCTGCGACATAGAACTTTTCAGGCAGGCGTTTGAGCCAACCTTGTAGCCATTCAGAGCGATTTTTCATGCCGCAGTAGCTTGCGAAGATCAAGTTGGCGCGGCCGCGCAGGGCGCGCTGCTGAGCCGCGAAGATGCGCGCATCACAGAGTGTGCCGGGAAGCATGAAAACAGTCGGCAGCATGGCTCGTGGACTGAAACAGGCTGACTAGCCTTTCACAGCACCTTGCGTGAGGCCCGAGACGATCTGCTTTTGAAAAATGATCACCAAAATGACGAGTGGGATCGTGATACTGACGGCACCGGCGACGCCTTGCATTAAGAAGGCCTCGCTCTCGGCATTGATGGCATTGGCAATCGCTGCCGGCATCGTCATTTTGTCGGCATTGACCAAGGACGAACTAAGCAGGAAATCGTTATAGGCCAGCAGGAAGGAGAAAAGACCCGTGGTGACCACACCCGGCCACATCACCGGGATGATCACTCTGCGAAAGGCTTGAAAGCGCGAGCAGCCGTCCACCAGCGCTGCTTCATCCAGCTCTTGTGGAATATTCACGAAGAAACTGCGCAGCATCCAGATTGTGAAAGGTTGATTGATCGCAACGAGCACGAGGATCAGCGTGAAATACTCATTACGGATGCCCAGCGCATCGAACATCACATAGAACGATGGCAAGAGCGTTGAATGCGGCAGTGAGCGAAACACCAGGGCAATGATCAGCAGCCAAAAGCCGAGCGATCCGCGGTAGCGCGACAGGGCATATCCTGCTAAACAGCCGACGGTGAGCGAAATGGTGACGGTGCCGACCGTGACGATCACGGTATTGAGAAAGTTCTTGTAGAACTCTTTGTCAATCCAGAGCGAGGTGTAGTTATCAAAGGTGATCGGCGCAATCCATTTGATGGGGATCGAGAAGGCATCCACATACTGGCGCAGAGAAATGATGGCCGTCCACACGATTGGCAAGCTGGCGAGCACGAGCCAAAGTGCCAAGCCGCCATAGATCAGCACGTTCCAAGAGGTTGATTGTTTCTTCATGGCCTATCCTCCTCGCCTTTGCTCTTTCCAGGTTTTGACCAAGAGCGGGATCAGCAGCACAAAGATGCCCGCAGTGGTCAACACGGCGGCAGCGCTGGCTTTGTAGGGGTTGGATTCAGTGACCAAGGTGTAGTAGGTCAGGTACTGCACACTGGTGGTGAAAGCGCCTTGCGTGAGCACCATCACAGGCTCGAACACGCGATAAGCATCCATCAAATGAATCAGCGTGATGAAAATGATCAGCGGCATCAGATGCGGCAGTGTCACGTAGCGCAGCTTTTGCCAACGGCTCGCGCCATCAATCGTGGCGGCTTCGAGCGAGTCTTGCGGCACGGATTGCAGGCCGGCATAAAGCACGATGAAGGCAAAGGGCGCGGAATGCCACACACCGTACAAAATAATCAGCAAGCGTGCTGACCAAGCTTCGGCCATCCAAAAGACTGAGATGCCAAACTGCGACAGAAAGTACGGTACAAGGCCGTTGTCGCGAAACAGCCATTTGATGGACAAAGCGGCAACAACGGGTGTGATGATGAAAGGCATCAAGGATGCGGTAATCAAGGTGCCTCGAAATCGCTGCGCAGAATGATGCACACCCAAGGCAACGAGAAATCCTAGCAGCAGCACAAAGGGCGTGGTGACCAAGGTGTAGAGTAGCGTAAAGCGCAACGCGCCAGTAAATTCTGTGGATCGATGCTTAGACGCTGCATCGCTCACGCTGTCGGGCGGTGCGTCGCTTGCGGTGTTTGCACTCGCGGCTGAGCCCACGCCCAAAACGCTTCGAAAGTAATCCAAGCCGACGAATCGGCACAGAGTGATGGGCTTGCCGCTAGCATCCAACTTCACACGCTGAGTGATGCTCTCAGAGCTGCCAAACGGCCCGCTTTGCTGGACCTTCACGATCTCCATGTCGGGCACGCAATTGCGTACCGACAAGTAAACCGTCACGATCAGCGGCGCGGCCATCAGCG
>JANPAK010000213.1:0-13817 GCA_031429925.1 Variovorax sp. | reverse complement strand
GCCGTCACTGGCGCTGCCGGCCAGATTGGCTATGCCTTGTTGTTCCGCATCGCCTCGGGCGAAATGCTGGGCAAAGATCAACCTGTGATTTTGCAATTGCTGGAGATTCCTGACGAGAAAGCCCAAAACGCGCTCAAAGGCGTGATGATGGAGCTCCAAGACTGTGCTTTCCCATTGCTCGTGGGCATGGAGGCGCATTCTGATCCGATGACCGCATTCAAAGACACTGATTACGCACTGCTCGTAGGCTCACGCCCGCGCGGCCCTGGCATGGAGCGCGCTGAGCTGCTCTCGATCAACGGCGCGATTTTCACTGCGCAAGGCAAGGCGCTCAACGCTGTGGCCTCGCGCAACGTGAAAGTGCTGGTCGTCGGCAACCCTGCCAACACCAATGCCTACATCGCGATGAAGAGCGCGCCAGATCTGCCCCGCAAAAACTTCACTGCGATGCTGCGCCTCGATCACAACCGCGCTGCCTCGCAAATCGCCGCCAAAACTGGAAAAGCCGTGGGTGACATCGAAAAACTCTGCGTTTGGGGCAACCACTCGCCCACGATGTACGCCGATTACCGCTTCGCCACCATCGGCGGCGCAGCGGTCAAAGACATGATCAACGATCAAGTCTGGAATGCTGACACTTTCTTGCCCACGGTGGGTAAGCGCGGCGCAGCCATCATCGCAGCGCGCGGCCTGTCTTCCGCCGCGTCGGCTGCCAATGCCGCCATCGACCACATGCGCGACTGGGCGCTGGGCACGAATGGCAAATGGGTCACGATGGGCATTCCATCGAATGGCGATTACGGCATTCCAAAAGACGTGATGTTTGGTTTCCCTGTGACCTGCGAAGGCGGCGAATACAAAATCGTCGAGGGCTTGGCCATTGACGCATTTAGCCAAGAGCGCATCAATCTCACGCTCAAAGAGCTAACCGACGAGCAAGCTGGCGTGGCGCATTTGGTTTGATCTAGTTGCTGCGCCATGCATCCACGCGACGTGCTGTTAGGTGCCCAGGCGGCGGCTTTTGCCTTGCCTGTGGTGGACCATTACAGCGGCGTGCAGGCGCGGATGCTTAAATCGCTTGCGCTACAGGCCGAGCTGATCGAGGAGTTTGGCGCTTGCGTGATGGACGTGACGCTCGACTGCGAGGACGGCGCACCTGCCGGACAAGAGGTTATTCATGCAAATGCGGTTCTCGCCCTTATAAAAGCTGCGCGGATTGCTATTAAAAATATAGCGACTCGAATTGGCGTCCGCGTTCATGCCATTGATCATGCCGCGTTTGCAGAAGATGTGCGCATTCTTGTGGGCGGCGCGGCGGATCGACTGTCGCATGTGATGATTCCGAAGGTCGAATCTGCGGCTGATGTGGATAGGGCGGCCAAAGCCATCGATGCCGCAGGGGGCGCATCCTTGCCTATTCATGTGTTGATTGAGTCCAGTGCAGCCGTCTCCAAAGCTTTTGAAATCGCCGCCCATTCTCGCGTGCAAAGCATCAGCTTCGGCCTCATGGATTTTGTGTCCAGCCATGGAGGCGCGATTCCTGCGAGCGCGATGACGGCCGAGGGGCAATTCACCCATCCGCTAGTGATTCGCGCCAAGCTGGAGATCGCGGCGGCCTGCCACGCAAACGGCAAAGTGCCCAGCCACTGTGTGGTGACTGAGTTTGCTGACGCTAGCAAGATGGTCGAAGCGGCGACCCAGGCCAGCCAGCAACTGGGCTACACGCGGATGTGGAGCATTCACCCCAATCAGGTGCGGCCGATTTTGCAAGCGCTCTCGCCAAGCCACAAAGATGTCCAGACCGCTGCACAAATCATCGCACTTGGCGCTGAAAACCACTGGGCGCCTGCCAGTTTTAACGGCCACTTGCACGACCGCGCCAGTTACCGCTACTATTGGCAGTTGCTCGAGCGGGCTAGGCGCACCGGGCGGCTTGAGGCCGCAACGCTGCCGCAGACTGTGCGGGCATTTTTTGAACCTACCGCGTCGCGGGAAAGTGCCCTGCCATGATGAACCTGTGCCCTCTTCTGTCCGCCACCACCGCGCTTTGCCTGGTGACGCTGTTCTCGACAACGCTGTTGGCGCAAACGCCCGCGGGCACCGCCGCCAGCCGCGAACAGTTTCGCAAAGACAATGCGGCCAAGCCCGAAGCCCCTCTGTCGCCCGAACTTCTTGCTATCGCAGCGCGCGTCGTAACGGGCCGCATCCCTTGCGAGCTTGGCCACAGCGTCGCTCTGCTGCCGGACCCTGCGGCGCCGGGTTATTTCGTGATTACCAATGGTAAGGAACGCTACCGCTTGCAGCCGGTGCCCACCACCACCGGCGCGATACGCTTGGAAGACAAAGCGCGCGGCGGCGTGTGGCTTCAACTGGCCAATAAGTCCATGTTGCTTGACGAAAAGAACGGCCGCCGTTTGGCTGACGCATGCGTGAACCCTGCGCAGCAGGTCGTGGCAGATGCGATGAAGGCCGCGCCGCCCACCAGCATATTGGGCGTGTTGCCAGGCACCGTGCCCAACGCAGAGCCTTTGCCACTGCCACCAGAGACCGCTGTGGCGAGTGATGCACCGACCCCAACCGTGACACCCGCGCCGCTCAACTTAAGTCTACCTGCGCGCTGATGATCACGCCATCCGCTCTTCATTCAATAGCAATCAGCGCATATATTCACTGGTCTGCGGCTACTTTTTCACATTTTTTCCTCTGATTTTCCCGATAAGGAGTACTTACTATGGCATCTGCCTTTCTAACCGCTTACCAAGCCCACGTCGCCGAGCGCGCCGCCATGGGTATCAGCCCGCTGCCGCTCACGGCCAAGCAAGTGGGCGAGTTGATCGAGCAACTCAAAAACCCGCAAACAGGTGAAGGCGATGCGCTGGTGGAGATGATCGCCTACCGCGTGCCAGCCGGCGTGGATGACGCCGCCAAGGTCAAGGCCTCCTACCTGGCTGCCATTGCTTTGGGCAAAGAGCCCTCCAGTCTCATCAGCCGGGAAAAAGCCACGCAGTTGTTGGGCACGATGCTCGGCGGCTACAACCTCACGCCACTGATCGAATTGCTCGACGATACCGCCTGCGGCCCCGTTGCCGCAGAGGGTTTGAAGAAAACTCTGCTCATGTTCGATCAGTTCCACGATGTGAAAGAAAAAGCCGACAACGGCAACGCGAATGCCAAAGCTGTGCTGCAAAGCTGGGCCGATGCCGAATGGTTCACCAGCCGCCCCGAAGTGCCACAAAGCATCAAGCTGATGATCTTCAAAGTGCCCGGTGAGACCAATACCGACGACCTCTCGCCAGCGCCAGACGCCTGGAGCCGCCCCGATATTCCGCTTCATGCATTGGCCATGTTCAAAAACAAGCGCAATGATGCGCCTTTCACACCGGAAGAAGACGGCAAGCGCGGCCCTGTGAAACTCATCAACGATTTGGCCGCAAAAGCCAAAGCAGCAGGAGCGGTGGTGGCCTACGTGGGCGATGTGGTCGGCACCGGCTCATCGCGCAAATCGGCCACCAACAGCGTGCTCTGGTGGACGGGCGACGACATCCCCTTCATCCCCAACAAACGCAACGGCGGCGTCTGCCTCGGCGCAAAAATCGCCCCCATTTTCTACAATACCATGGAAGATTCCGGCGCTTTGCCGATCGAGCTCGATGTCAGCCAGATGAATCTCGGCGACGAAGTCGAGCTGCGCCCCTACGACGGCAAAGCCATCAAGAATGGCCAGGTGATCGCAGAATTTAGCTTGAAAAGCGATGTACTGTTTGACGAAGTGCGCGCCGGTGGCCGCATTCCTCTCATCATTGGCCGTGGCTTGACTGCCAAAGCCCGCGAAGCGCTTGGCCTGCCCACCAGCACCCTGTTCCGCCTGCCACTGCCCCCCGCATCCAAAGCGAAAGGCTTTACGCTCGCGCAAAAGATGGTCGGCCGCGCTTGCGGCTTGCCAGAGGGCAATGGCGTATTGCCGGGAACGTATTGCGAGCCAAAGATGACAAGCGTGGGCTCGCAAGACACCACCGGCCCGATGACCCGCGACGAGCTGAAAGACCTCGCCTGCTTGGGATTCAGCTCTGATCTCGTGATGCAATCCTTCTGCCACACGGCGGCATATCCCAAGCCGGTTGACGTGAAGATGCACCATGAGCTGCCCAACTTCATTTCTAACCGCGGTGGCATCAGCTTGAAGCCCGGCGACGGCATCATCCACTCGTGGCTCAACCGCATGCTCTTGCCCGATACCGTGGGCACCGGCGGCGATAGCCACACTCGCTTCCCCATCGGCATCAGCTTTCCTGCAGGCTCTGGCCTTGTGGCCTTCGCGGCAGCCACGGGCGTGATGCCTTTGGATATGCCAGAGAGCGTTTTGGTGCGCTTCAAAGGTACGATGCAACCCGGCGTGACACTGCGCGATCTGGTGCATGCAATTCCGCTGTATGCGATCAAAGCTGGCCTGCTGACCGTCGCTAAAGCCGGAAAAGTAAACATCTTCTCTGGCCGTATCTTGGAAATTGAAGGCCTGCCAGACCTCAAGGTGGAGCAAGCTTTTGAATTGTCGGATGCCTCCGCTGAGCGCTCGGCAGCAGGCTGCACAATCGCCCTCAACAAAGAGCCCATCATTGAGTACATCAACAGCAACATCGTGCTGCTCAAAAACATGATCGCCCAAGGCTATGCCGATGCGCGCACCATTGGCCGCAGGATCAAAGAAATGGAAAAGTGGCTCGCCAGCCCTCAGCTCTTGGAAGGCGATGCAGACGCAGAGTACGCGGCCGTTATCGAAATCGATTTGGCTGAAATCACGGAGCCTATCGTTTGCTGCCCCAATGATCCGGATGATGCCAAAACACTCAGCGACGTTGCTGGCAATAAGATCGACGAAGTCTTCATCGGCTCTTGTATGACCAACATCGGCCACTTCCGCGCCGCCTCCAAGCTCCTCGAAGGCAAGCGCGACATCCCCGTCAAGCTGTGGATGGCCCCGCCCACGAAGATGGACGCGCAGCAGCTCACCGAAGAAGGCCACTATGGCGTCTTTGGCAACGCCGGCGCCCGCATGGAAATGCCTGGCTGCAGTCTGTGCATGGGCAACCAAGCCCAAGTCAAAGAAGGCGCAACGGTGATGTCTACCAGCACCCGCAACTTCCCTAACCGCTTAGGCAAGAACACCAATGTGTACTTGGGCTCTGCTGAACTCTCAGCCATTTGCTCCAAACTAGGCCGAATCCCTACGAAAGCAGAATACTTGGCCGACATCAGCGTGATCAACCAAGATGGCGCCAAAATTTACAAGTACCTCAACTTTGACCAAATCGCGGAATACAAAGAAGCCGCCGATGCTGTCACGGTCTAAGTACCGCTCTCAACGAAAAAATAGCAGCGACAAGCTGCTATTTTTTTGCCTCAGCGTCGACCCACGGCAAGCGAACCGTGAACTCCGAGCCTTGACCGAGTTGGCTGCGCACTTGCACCTCGCCACCATGCGCCCGTGCAGCACGATCCACGATGGCGAGGCCAAGCCCTGTTCCAGGCACTGTGCCGGAGTTGGATGCCCGATGAAAGCTCTCAAACAGGCGCGGCACTTCGTCTGCCGGGATGCCGATGCCTTGATCGACCACTGCAATACTTAGTATCAAGCTGGTCGGCGAAACCACTTGAGATACTCTTACGACCACTGGTGCATCCTGCGGCGAGTATTTACATGCGTTGGTGATGAGGTTCATCACGATCTGGCCGAGCAGCACTTCATCGAGCTCCAAACTGGTTTGCTCGCTGACTGGGGCCATGGGCTCAATCGAGACCGTGTGCCTGCGATATTGTGCGGCGCGCGTCTCGTGCAACAAATCCCGCAAGCATTGCAATACCGGCACCGGCTGAGGTGAAAACACTGTGCTGCCAGCATCCATGCGCCCAAAGGCCAGAAAGCGCTCCATCATCGCTTCCATGCGTTGAACGGCACGTTGAATGTCTTGCAACGCGTCTGCACGCTCCTCTTGCGACAAGCGATCGTTGTAGTATTGCAGCACCTCAGAGCTGGTTTGAATCGTTGCCAGCGGTGTCCGAAACTCGTGCGACGCCATGGAGACAAAGCGCGTCTTGAGGTCGCCGAGCTCTTTTTCTTGAGCCAGCGCTTTACGCATTTTTTCCTCGGTCTCACGCATGACTGTGATGTCTGTCATAAAGATCAGGACACCGGGACGCCCCTCCCAATCGATGATGCTGCCGTGCAACCTTACCCATGAGACACGGGTGTCAGCGTCCATAGAATCAGCCGGTGGGGCAATGGTGCGCAAAACGATCTCCGTATCGCGATCACCCGCAAGCATTTGCTTGCGCCGAAGAAGCGCATAAGCTCGGTCATCGGGGTGGATCAGATGCAATGACTCTACGCCTATCAACTCATTGTCGTGAGGGCCAAAATGCTGGCGCGCGGCAGGATTGGCATAGATGATCTTGCGATCTTGGGTGAAAAGTGCGCATTGGTCTGAGTTGTCCACCAAAGACCGATAGCGCGCCTGCGAGCGCATCAGCGCTTCATTCATGGTCGTCAATTGCGAGGTGTCGCGCACGCTGGCGACCGATGCTAACCGCCCATTGACCATGACCGTGCGGCCAATGATCTCCACCATGACTAACGAACCGTCAGCGCGAGGCAACTGGGCTGGATAGGCGGTGTCGCGATTCAGATGCATGTGCTTTTGAGCAAATGCCCTGTCCTCGGTTCGGAAAAGATGCGTGGCAGGCAAGCCAAGCAACTGTTCGCGCGGCTTACCCAGCAGGCGCGTGAAGGCCTCGTTGCAATCAAACACAACGCCGTCGCGATAAAAAACAATACCTTCGGTCCCTGCTTCAACAAAGCGCTGAGTGCGCTCTTCACTTTCTCGCACCGCTTGGTTCGACCGATAGCTTTGCGTCACATCATCAATGAACACAAAGTTACCCACAATTCGACCATCGGCCAGCGCATTGGGCGCCAAATGCACCTCAATCCAATGGGCGCTTGGTAAGCCGCTATCAATCTCGCGCACATAGCGTACAGCCTCGCCTTGAAGCACACGAGTCGCATACGGCTCAACAGTCTTCCAGCCAAAATCCCCAATGATCTCTCGGATATGTTGGCCCGCCATAGCTTGGACGGTGGTGTGGTAGGCCTTGGCGTAGGCGTGGTTGGCGTAGATGCATCGATGCGATGTGTCGAAGTACCCGACAATGCCCTTCAAATGATCGAGCAGCAGATGCAACTGCTCCAAGCTTAGAGCCGTGTGCACGGAGGGCTCGGTCGGACTAGATAAACTCTCGGACAGGTTTGAAGTCGCCATCGTTTCAGTCTAACATTGCCACTCAAAGCAGGATAGGTTAATCAGCATGCACCGGATATTGGTTGTTGACGACGAAGAGGGTATTCGAAAGAATATCGAGCGCTTGCTCAGCTTGGAAGGCTTTGAGGTGGCGACCGCTCCAAACGGCCAGCATGGCTTGGTTATCGCCCGCTCCATGCTTCCAGACATCATCATCACCGACATCAATATGCCAGGCATGGACGGATTTGCAATGCTGGATGCGGTCCGTCACCACCCTGAGCTAGACCGCTGCATCGTCATCATGCTTACGGCCGCGGACGAACGGGACAGCATGCGTCGAGGCATGCGTTTGGGTGCAGATGACTACCTGACCAAACCGTTCCGCCGCGAGGAGTTGCTTGACGCGATTCACTCCCAACTGCGCAAAGTCGAACGCTTCAATCGAGACAAGGCGCAGGCGGTCTCCCAAGCGACGGCGTTGACCGAAGAAAAGACGCGCGAATTCTTTCGCGAGCAAATTGCTGGTAACAGCATGCCCAGTTCAGGCCTCGCCAGCTACGTCCCTGGCGGTACGCCAAACGAGCCGCTCTCCCGATCATCCAGCGATATGGCTGCTCACATGATTGAAGCGACCGTCATGTTTGCCGATATCCGCAGCTTCACGATGATGGCCGAGCGCTTGAGCGCTGTGGAGCTAGCGGCTCTGTTGGGGCGCTACTTTGAACTCGCTTGTCGACCGGTCGTTGCATTCGGCGGTACCCACCTAAAAATGCTGGGCGATGGGTTGCTGGCACTTTTTGAAGACACGCCGAGTGGCCTGCATGAGAGCCCATCCCACGCCCAGCGCGCCTTGGCGGCCGCCTGTAGCCTCCAAGACTCGCTCGGTGCCTTTAGGCAGTGGGTGCTTGAAGAGTATGGGCAACGGGGTCTGCCCGATTTTGCCGTCGGGGTGGGTCTGCACAGCGGCGAAGTCACGCTCAGCCGTCTTGGTGGAGCAGAGTCCCCAGAGATTACCGCTTTGGGCGACAGCGTCAACATTGCTTCCCGGCTGCAAGCTGCTGGCAAAGAACTGGGCTGGGTTGTTGTAGCAAGCATGGATACGGCGCAGCTGGCGGGTACCCGTCTGAAAATTGGCCGCCAAGCCATGGTCAATTTGCGCGGCCGTGAAAAGGCTGTGGCCGCCTGCGAAGTGTTGCGTCTAGAGGAAATCCCTTCGCTTGCTACCACGCTGGCTCCAAGGCTACAGTCCGATGCCTTGCTGCAAAATGCGGCCGAACAGAATTCGTTGATGACTGCACGCGCTGCGAAGGAAGCACTCAAAGAATCGCTCTGGAATCTGCAATCGGGAAGCTTCCTCACCATGCAACAAAGCTTTCGTGGCTATCAGATTGTGCGAAAGCTCGGCGAAGGCGGCATGAGCGATGTGTTTCTAGCTTACTCGTCAGCCCAAAAGAGTGAAGTGGTGCTCAAAGTACTGCGCACCGCCTTGTCCAACGATGCCGAAATGTTGCGCCGGTTCATTCAAGAATATGCTGTATTGGCCAACCTGAATCACCATCACGTCTCGCGCATTTTTGACCAAGGCTTCACCGATGACTACGCCTACATCGCAATGGAGTACCTTTCGGGTGGCACGCTTAAGCAAGAGATCCGATCGCGCGGCAAGCCTGACAACTCACTCACGGGCAGCCCAGCTAAGGTGCATGGCCGAGTGATTGACCTCCTGCGGCAGATTGTGAGCGCTCTGAATGCCATCCACAAACTAGGTTTGGTTTACCGCGATTTGAAACCAGAAAACCTCATGTTCAGATCGACAGGTGGAGAACTGGTCTTGGTGGATTTTGGGATTGTCAAGAATGTTGGAGAAATCACGGGCTCGCTCATGCCCGAGCGATTAGTGAGCACCGAGCACGGGCAAGTTATCGGCACGCCATACTACGTGAGCCCCGAGCAAGCCATGGGCAAGGAAGTCACCCACCGCAGCGATTTCTACAGCCTGGGAGTGATGCTATACGAGCTGCTCACCGGTAGCCGCCCATTTCGCGGCGACTCGCTCAACGAATTGTTGGCACGGCACATCCACGCGGAGGTTCCCCGCCTGCCGGCAGAGCATGCGGTGTTCCAGCCTTTGCTCGACTGCCTGATGGCTAAATCGGCCAATGATCGCCCAGCGGATGCGATGGGCATCTGGAATGGATTGGAGTTGCTGGCCAATAAAACTGGCAACACGCCCAACACCAGGCTAGAGTAAGTTGGCTTTCGACCGAGCCAGCCTTGCGGCGCCACTTTGCAGCAATACGACGGTCGCGCCCGCGCCGCCCTGCACAGGAGTGGCCTGCACGAAAGCCAGCACCTGGTTCTTCTGAATCAACCAGCTTTGCACCTTGGGTCGCAGCACAGACACCTTGCCAAGCGAGCCCAGCCCTTTGCCATGAATCACGCGAACACAGCGCAAACCACTTTTGTAGCACTCGCGAACAAACCGTCCTAAAGCATCGCGCGCCTCTTCAGTTCGCAGGTTGTGCAAATCCAGTTGCGCCTGCACACTCCAATCGCCTTTGCGCAGCTTTCGCACAACATCAATGCCAATGCCAGGCCTGCGAAAACTTAAAGCCTCGTCTGTATCCAAGAGGCTGCTGGTATCCCAAGCGTCACTGAGCGCTTCGCGAAGCACCGCCCGCTCGTCCAACTGCCTTTGAAACGGGATCGGCGCAGGAAAGTCCACCACGAGTTGAGCCTTGGGCAGCGACACGAGGGGCTGGACGCGCCCTACAGCGGTTGCAAATACCTCTCGCTCCATTTTTTTCTTTTTTTCTGCCGCTAGCTTGACAGCCTCGCGCTTTACGCGCTCTTGAGCCAAGCGCTCAATCTCCTGCTTAACCAACTTGAGGTCGGTGAACGAATGAATTTTCACATCAAGCCCTCAGCGGCCATGGACAGTGCTTGGTCTGAACTCACAATCACATGATCGAGCACGCGAATATCCAGCAGCGCCAGCGCAGCCCGCATGGTCTGGGTCAGGTGGTGATCCGCGCCGCTAGGCTGTACCTTGCCGCTGGGACGGTTATGCGCCAAAACGACAGCGCTGGCTTGATGGTGAAGCGCCCGCAAGGCCACCTCACGCGGATACACACTGGTCTGCGTCAACGTTCCACGAAACATCTCTTCCAGAGCCAGCAGCTGTAGATTCACGTCGAGAAACAACACAGCAAACACCTCGTGCGGTTTGGCGCCGATCTGAAGGCGAACGTAATCCAGCAGCGTCTGTGGCGCATCCAGCACAGGCCGCTGCGTCAACCGCTCTGCCAAGGCTCGCTTAGCCAGTTCAACGACAGCGAGCAGTTCGGCCTGCTTCGCTGGTCCCAGTCCCTTAATGCTCGCAAGCGAAGCGACATCGGCGTGCAACAATCCTGCGACGCCCCCAAAGCGGCTGAGTATGTCCTGCGCCAACATCACAACGTTTTTACCCGTGATCCCCGTGCGCAGCAGCAGCGCAAGCAGTTCGGCGTCACTCAAAACGCTGGCCCCTCTCGCCAGCAATTTCTCTCTGGGGCGGGCGTCGGGGGGCAAGGATTTGAGCAGCATGGAGGCCGTTGGAAAGCAAGGCGATCGCGGGGTTTCTACAATAGAGGTAGTTTAAGCAATCCGCCGCCCCTGCCATCGGCCAAAGCAATATTTCATGCCCTACGTTGAATCCTCCTCATTTCTCACTCTGCACTATCGCCTCAGTGGGCCTCAAGGTGACATCATCAATACCTTTGGCGGCCAACCGGCCACGCTCTCCTTGGGCACAGGAGAGCTCGCGCCTGCCGTTGAAGCGCGCCTGCTGGGTTTGATTGAGGGCGCACATGCAAACTTTGTTTTACCTGAGGGTGAGGCCTTTGGAGTACGCAATCCACAGATGCTGCAATGGGTCGCGAAAAAACTTCTCGCCCAGCATGGAGACCCCTTGGAAAAGTACAACATCGGCGATGTTGTTCAATTTCCAGCGCCAAACGGCGAAGGCAGCTACGCTGGTGCGGTCCGGGAAGTTCGATCTGACGAGGTGTTGTTTGACTTCAACCACCCGTTGGCGGGCCAAGCAGTGACCTTTGAAGTTCAGTTGATTGGAGTGTTGTGATGACCATGCAAGAAATATTGCTGGCCGAGCCGCGCGGCTTCTGCGCAGGCGTTGATCGCGCGATTGAGATTGTAGAAAAAGCGCTTGCTAAATTTGGCCGCCCGATCTATGTGCGACACGAGATCGTGCATAACACGTATGTCGTCAATGACCTCAAAGCCAAAGGCGCTATCTTCATTGAAGAGCTCTCAGATGTGCCGCCCGGCGCGACCTTGGTGTTCAGCGCCCATGGCGTCAGCAAAGCTATTCAACAAGAGGCTCAAGTACGCGGCTTTACCGTCTTTGATGCAACTTGTCCCTTGGTGAGCAAGGTGCATGTGGAGGTCGCCAAGCTGGCCAAAGAAGGTTATGAGTTCATCATGATTGGTCATAGAGGGCATCCGGAGGTCGAAGGCACCATGGGTCAACTTCTTGAAGGTATTCACTTGGTCGAAGACATTGCGGATGTGGAGCGCGTCAGACCCAGTCAGAGCGACAAGTTAGCCGTCGTGACCCAAACGACACTCAGCGTGGACGATACCGCGGAGATACAAGCAGCGATTTTCAAGCGCTTTCCATTGATTCGTGCGCCCAAGCAGCAAGATATTTGCTACGCGACTCAAAATCGCCAAGATGCCGTAAAGATTTTGACGCAGCAAGTCGATTTGGTGATTGTTGTGGGCAGCCCAAGCAGTTCCAACAGTAACCGCTTGGTGGAGTTGTCGCGCAAGCGGGGGGTACCGAGTTACATGGTGGACGACGCGACTGAGCTCAAAGATGAATGGTTCTTCGGTGTCACCCAAGTGGGCTTGACGGCGGGCGCTTCGGCGCCAGAAATCTTGGTCCAAGCAGTTGTTGAACGCATCAAAGTACTGGGCGCAGTAAGTGTGCGCAAGATGCACGGCATCGAGGAAACCGTCAAGTTTCCGCTACCTAAGGGTTTGAAGTTAGACTGATTTTGATGACGCTTCTATTCCATCGATCACAAATCATTGGTACGCTACAAACATTTGATAGCGGCTACCGGCACTTTCTACTTGAAACGCCTCTCATCAAAATACCCGGCAGGGCGATGGGAGTGGCGTGCGATCAGGTTTGGCTCAAACTAGAGCAAATGCAGGTCAGCGGCAGCTTCAAGGCGCGGGGCATGCTCAATCGACTGCTGTGCAATCCTATTCCTGCAAGTGGTGTGATCGTCGCTTCCGGTGGTAATGCGGGCATCGCCACTGCAGCCGCGGCGCGTCTGCTCGGCGTACCTTGTGAGGTATTTGTTCCGACCATTTCATCGCCGGCGAAGCAGGCACGCTTGGCAGCCTTAGGCGCCAAAGTACAGATCGTCGGCGATAACTATGCGCAAGCCTTAGCAGCATGCCTCAAGCGTCAAAATGCCACCGGTGCGCTTCTTGCCCATGCCTACGATCAAAGCGAGGTAGTCATCGGCGCGGGTACGCTCGCCGCTGAAATCGATCGCCAAGCGGGTCAATCGCCCGATAGCGTGCTTGTCAGCGTAGGGGGCGGTGGGCTCATCGCGGGTATCGCCACTTGGTATGCTGATACACCGACCCAAGTCATTGCACTCGAACCCACCTCGGCACCCACCCTGCACGCTGCCCGTCTAGCAGGTCAGCCGACTGATGTGAGCGTCAGTGGTATCGCCGCCGACGCTTTGGGAGCTCAAAGGATTGGCAGCATCGCTTGGGATGTGACACGCGCACACGTAAAGCAGTCGCTGCTCCTGTCAGATGAAGCGATTCGTGCGGCGCAGCATTGGCTTTGGAGCCACTTGCAAATTGCAGTCGAACCAGCCGCCGCCTTGGGATTGGCCGCCCTCCACACCGGCGCCTACACACCTCGATCCGACGAAAATGTGGCTCTTGTGATCTGCGGTGCAAACTTGGATTTGAAAACCTTGACGCAATAGTTGCTATTGATTACATAGCATTCAGCGCATATTTTTCCGGGCCAAAAAACCTACTCAGCTTAAAAGATCAGCCTTCCAGCTTGACCGTGATACTGCTGATCTTTTGACTCACGGCAGGTTGACCTTCCACCCAGCGACGCACACGCTCGGCATCTCCCAAGCGGCTGAGCTTGCCTGCGGAGTCAAGAAATACCATGATCAGACGCCGCCCAGCGACCTTCGTCTGCATGATCAAGCATTGACCTGCCTCTGAGATAAAGCCGGTTTTTTGCAGACCGATATCCCAGTCAGAGTTACGCACAAGGCGATTGGTGTTGACGTAATTCAAGGGCCGCTGACCCACCACAATTTGATGATCCCGGGAAGTCGAGAGCTCGCGCAAGGTCTTGTCGTTGTGCGCATAGGCGGTCAAGATCGCCAAGTCTTTGCCGCTACTCTGATTGCGGCTGGACAAGCCCGTCGGCTCAACATAGCGGGTATCGTTCATTCCGAGCAAGCGCGC
>JANPAK010000212.1:0-5243 GCA_031429925.1 Variovorax sp. | reverse complement strand
AAGGTTCAGCCCGGCAACAATGCGCCGGTGTGGCGTCAAGTGGGTCAGGGTGCAACCGGCTACACCAGCTTGCCGTACTCGCAAGCCCCCGAAGCGGGCAATATGATCCAGCGTTTTGTGAAATACCCGCTGGTTAACCTGACCAACGCTGGCGAAGCTTGGCGTCAAGTGCGCAACAACTGGATCATCCCCTATGGCGGCGCATTGATTTTGATCGCGTTGGTGGCGATCGGATTGTTCTATTGGCGCAAAGGCACGATCGAATTGCATGGCCAAGAAACGGGCAAGAAGATCGAGCGCTTCACCTATTTTGAGCGTGCCGCGCATTGGACGAATGCAATCGCGTTTTGCGCTTTGGCCATTTCTGGAATCATCATGGCCTTTGGCAAGTATTTCATGCTGCCGATCATGGGCGGAACACTCTTTGGCTGGCTCACGTATGCATTGAAAAATTTGCACAATTTTGTGGGCCCCGTGTTTGCAGTTTCTCTGATCGTGGTGATTTTGACGTTTGTGCGCGACAACCTGCCGAGCAAAGATGACATCAAATGGATTCTGAAAGGCGGCGGCCTCTTCAGTGGCGAAGAAGTGGCTTCGCACCGATTCAATGCGGGAGAGAAAATTCTGTTTTGGAGTGGCGTTTTCTTGCTTGGCTTGATTGTCGTTGGCTCTGGCCTCATGCTCGACAAATTGATTCCTGGCCTGATGTATTACCGCGAGACGATGCAAATCTCTCACATGATTCACGCAACTGCCTCGATGCTGATGATGGCGATGTTTTTGGGTCATATCTACATGGGTACGATCGGCATGAGGGGCGCTTACAAGGCCATGAAGACCGGCTACGTGGATGAAACTTGGGCCAAGGAACATCATGCGCTTTGGGCGGAAGATATCGCCGCAGGAAAGATTCCTGCACAGCGTACGCCTGCCAAAGGAACCGACGGTGCTGGCGCGACAGTCGCGACCGCGCAGGCTTGAAAATAAGAGGAGACCACGAGTCATGAAAAAAAGTATCTTGTTGATCGCCATCACGGCTTGCCTGACGACTGCGGCGTTTGCAAAGCTACCCACGCCCGTATTAACCGACGAAGCCAAAGTCAAAGCGGCTGAAGCGGCAGCGAAAACGGCGCACGGCAACAAAGTCGCCGATTTTCAGCTGTGCAAGTCTCGTGACGCGGCTGCTGCGCACTATTACAAAGCTGCCAAGGCAGCAGCGAAAGAAACCAAACCACCGACGGTTGTGCCTCCCTGTGCCGATCCTGGTGCCTTCGTGTTCCCGCCACCTGCCCCTGGCGCGACTCCTGCTCCCGTGGCAACCGCTGCGGCCAAGCCTGGAGCAGCAGCGAAACCCGCTGCTGCCGCTGCACCAGTGAAAAAGTGACCCTTTGTCCTTGATGACAACGGCGCTGGCGACAGCGCCGTTTTTCTTGCCCGTTTAGACTCGTTTCATGACTAGCCCTCAGTCGAAGCCCTTACCTCACCTGACGCAAGCCCGGGCCCCGCTCACGCGCGAGATCAGTGTCGTCAACGAAAAGGCTGAAACGAGCTCGATGCAGATTCCTGCGGAGCGTGATCTCACGGTGTATGTGGACAAGCGCGAACTCGTTACGCTCATGACGCTCGGCGCGCATCCTGAGTTGCTCGTGCTGGGCTTCTTGCTCAATCAACGATTGGTTGATAGCGCAGACCAGATCGAATCGATCACCGTGGATTGGGAAGTCAACTGCGCCGCTGTCAAAACGCACGCGGGCATCGACAAAATTGAAGAGCGCACCGCTAAGAAGGTTGTCACCACCGGTTGTGGCCAGGGCAGTGTGTTTGGTGGGTTGATGGATGAAATTGACAGCATCCGACTGCCCGCTGCTCAGCTCACGCAAACCCAACTCTATGGCATCACAGAAGCGATTCGCCAGCAAGAAAGCACCTACAAAAGCGCCGGTAGCGTGCATGGTTGTGCGCTGTTTAAAGGCACGCAGATGCTCATGTTTGTTGAAGATGTGGGCCGCCACAACGCCATAGACACCCTCGCAGGCTGGATGGCTATGCAAGGCATCAGCAGCCAAGAGGCGACAGACCCTCAGCAGCCCTATATTTTCTACACCACTGGCCGTATCACCAGCGAGATGGTCAACAAATCCGCCCAAAAGGGCATCGCCATCGTGATCTCACGTAGCGGGATCACACAAATGGGCTATGACATTGCCCAGCAGCTCGGGCTGTGTGCGATTGGGCGCGCAGTCAATAAGCACTTTGTCGGTTACACAGCTTTAGATCGACTCGTGTTGCTAGGCAAGCTTGCGCTTTGAGCGGTTCGCTCTGCTATCGGAAATCACGGCTGTGAGTGATTAAGCCATGCAGCAATGGCGTTAAGTCTTGTGCAAAACCAGCAATTAAATGCTTGACCCGCCCACCGGTGGTGGTGTCATGCTCCCAGCGCCCGTAAATGGCGAGAAGGCGCGAATGGAGTAAAGCTTGGCGGATATGCTCGCTCTCGCGCAAGCGCTTCCACACGATCACATTGGTGCTGCCTGTTTCGTCCTCTAGCGTCACAAACATCGTCCCTTTCGCGGTTTGTGGTTGCTGGCGCATGGTCACCAGCCCGCAGGTCTTGACTTGTCGTCCATGGGGCAGTTGCTGCAGTTGCGCATGGGTGAGCAGTCTGCGCTCTTGTAGTTGTGCTCGCAGGATAGCCAAGGGATGGCTGCGTAGCGTCAGCCCGACACTGGCGTAATCCCAGCCCACCTCTTCAGCCTCGCTGCCTTGCGGCAATTCTAAGAATTCTTCGTCGATTGGTACCTCGCGCAGCAAGGAGCGCGTGCCGCGTACGAAAGCTGGTTGCGCCTTCAGTGCGCTGGCCTCCCACACCTGCTGACGGCGATGACCACTGAGCGAAGCCAAGGCATCTGCTGCAGCCAGTGCTTTCATGTCACCTGCATCGAGGCTGGCGCGCAGAGCTAAATCTTCCGTGCTGTCAAACAGTTTGTCGTGCCGCGCTTGAAGCAAACGCTCTGCGCCTGCGCGGCTCAAGTGATCGACCAAACGCAGACCGAGCCGTACTTGACAGGCGGTCTCCAAACGGCTGTCCCAATCGCTGCTCATCACATCCACCGGCAGCACATGAACGTCATGGCGGCGTGCATCTTGTGTCAATTGCGAAGGTGAGTAAAACCCCAAGGGCTGCGCATTGAGCAAAGCTGTGAGAAAGGCACCCGGGTAATGGCATTTGAGCCAACAGCTCACATACACCAGCAGCGCAAAGCTAGCGGCATGACTTTCCGGAAAGCCATATTCACCAAAGCCTTCAATTTGCCGGAAAATATTTTGCGCAAATTCCAAGGTGTAGCCGCGCTCGGTCATGCCCGAGACGATGCGTTCATAAAATTTATGCACACCTCCTTTGCGCTTCCAGGCGGCCATGCTGCGACGCAATTGATCAGCCTCATCCGCTGAAAAACCTGCAGCCAAAATGGCGATCTGCATCACCTGCTCTTGAAAGATGGGCACCCCCAGTGTGCGCCCCAGCGCTTCTTCTAAGGCCGCGCTCGGATAGCTCACGGGCTCAAGCCCCAGTCGTCGCTGAAGATAGGGGTGCACCATGCCTCCTTGTATCGGTCCGGGCCGCACAATGGCCACCTCCACCACCAAGTCATAAAAGCAGCGTGGTCGTAGGCGCGGCAGCATGCTTTGCTGAGCTCGGCTTTCAATCTGAAACACACCAATGGTGTCGGCATCACAGATCATGTCGTAGGTGGCGGCGCATTCCGCAGGGATGTCTTGCATCTCAAACTGCTGACCTTTGAGTTGGCTGACCATATCCAAACAACGCCGGATCGCGCTGAGCATGCCAAGCGCCAGCACATCCACCTTCATCAGTCCGACAGCATCCAGATCGTCTTTGTCCCATTGAATGATGCTGCGCTCAGGCATGGCGGCGTTTTCCACAGGTACGATGCGCGTCAAAAGCCCTTGCGTGAGCACAAAGCCTCCCACATGCTGGCTCAGATGACGTGGAAAGCCCATCAGCACGCGGGAGAGATCCAGCCAATGAAGAACGCGCCAATCATCACGGCAACCGTGCGATTCAATCAGCGCTTGCATGCGCTCAGATTGCATCAAGCTCGCATCAAACCAATGGTGCTCGCGTGACAAGGCATCGATCAAACCTTGTGGAATCGCCAGCGACTTACCTACATCACGCAAGGCACTCTTGGGCCGATAACTCACCACGGTGGCGGCAATCGCTGCGCGCTCGCGGCCATATTTACGGTAGATGTATTGAATCACCTCCTCGCGCCTTTGGTGCTCAAAGTCCACATCAATATCAGGTGGCTCGCCACGCGAAGCGCTGATGAAACGCTCAAACAGCACGCTCATGCGTGAGGGATCCACTTCGGTGATCCCTAGGCAATAACAGACTGCCGAATTGGCGGCTGATCCTCGCCCTTGGCACAAGATGCCTTGGCTGCGCGCAAACGCCACCAGATCATGCACCGTGAGGAAATACATCTCGTATTGCAGCTGCGCAATCACCGCTAATTCGTGCAGCAACTGCGTTTGCACAGCGGCAGGTAAGCCTTGAGGGTAACGCCGCTGTGCGCCGATGTAGGTCAGGCGCTCTAAGCATGCGCTAGGTGTCTCGCCTTCGCCCACCACTTCCAACGGGTATTGGTAGCGAATTTCATCGAGACTGAAATGGCAACGCTTTGCAATCTGCACCGCTGCCGCCAACCAATGCGCTGGGTAGAGCTGCGCCAAGCGTTGGCGAGGGCGAAGATGCGCTTCGGCATTGGATTGCAGCGCATAGCCGCAATCACCCACCGGCTTGCCCTGCGCCACGGCGGTAATCACATCATGCAAGGGTTTGCGTGAGCGCACATGCATCAGTACAGCGCCTGTGGCCACAAGGGGCACTTCACTGCGCTGCGACCAACGCTCAAACTGCGACAAGCGCAGGGCATCATCGGCTTGCAAATGGATGGAAGCCGCCAGCCAGAGCCGATCTGCAAAGGCGATACGAAAGCGCTGCAGTATTTGATTCGCAGATTCGTCCGATGCTGTGGAGCTGATCGCCAGCAAAGCTTCGCAATGCTCCAGATCAGCCCAGTCTTGCTCCGCCCACACGCAGCGATACGAGCCCTTCTCAACCGAGCGGCGGCAGCGCGTGATGAATTCACACAGTTGCCCCCAGCCGGTCAGGTCATGCGCAAGCAGCACCAGAGTGAGAGGCGCGGGTGCATCGC
>JANPAK010000211.1:0-2265 GCA_031429925.1 Variovorax sp. | reverse complement strand
GGTGGCCGGTTGGCAAACCCTGACTTGGACATTCACCAGCGTCAATCCTGCGTTGACATGGGACACCATCGTGTTGCTGCCCAACCTTGGAGAGCTTGACGCAGCCCCAGGCAAATCGTATTTCTTCGATAACTTCAAGCTGAAAGCGGCAGTGGTTGTCCCACCAGCACCGAGTGGCGACATCGATCTGCTGAACTTTGACACCTTGTCTCCGACCCTCATCAGCGCAGAGTGGGGTGCAGAGGGGGGAAGTGGATTGGCGACGCCACCCGTTGGCGGTGGTTCGGGTCAAGCCTATCGCGTGCTGCGCTCAGGCGGGACAACATACGCGTTGGTCGTGATGAAGAAAGTCATTCCATTCACAGCGGATCGCAAGACCGTCTCTGCACAGGTTCACTCGCCAACGGCTGGTATTCCGATCAAGATCAAGCTGGAAGCGGGAACTGTCAACTCCGGAGAAGTGTCGTCCAACGAGGCTGTGGTGGCCGGTTGGCAAACCCTGACTTGGACATTCACCAGCGTCAATCCTGCGTTGACATGGGACACCATCGTGTTGCTGCCCAACCTTGGAGAGCTTGACGCAGCCCCGGGCAAGTCGTACTTCTTCGACAACTTCAAGCTGTTGGCAGCGGCTGCTGGCGGCGGCGGCGGTAGCGGGACCGGAGGAGTACTGACGTTTTCATCTGGCTTTAGCAGCGCTGTACTGACCTCCAGCAATGGCGCGGTTGCGTCTTCGGGCGGCAGCAACCTCGACGGCTTCAATTGCAACGGAACTCCTGCTTGGTGCGGTAATTTCTCGGGCGGCGCCGGCGCAGACAGCTACGCAGGGTTCTACTATCAGACGCCCTCCGCTGCGAGTGCACTCTACAGCCAAATTGAAGTGTTTGGCCCAAATGTCACTGGGTTCAGCACAACCGGCGACACCGGTGGCGTGACACTTTCTAGCCAAACCAAGGTGAACTTCACTTTCAACCCAAATGCACAATGGTTTAACAACAGCAATAACAAGTTCGCGGTAGTCATCACATTGGGTAAACGTTATGCGATTGATGGCGGCTGCCGACTCCAATTGCATGGCGTGAAAACGCCCACTTCCGTCGAGGCTACGGCCTACTCGATGAATTTGAGGAACGACTTCCGTGTTGCGGCAGATTGTGGTGCGGGTATCCCGCCGACCGATGTAGCCGCGGCTTTAGCAGCATCGCCGGTGATCAGCAGCGTAAAACTCCTCGGTGCTGCCGGTGGCTCAGCCATCTTGGGGCGCGGTGACGTAGCCAGCGGAGCCAATCTTTCGACCGCAGACGGCAGCGTTTACCCAACGACTGTGGTCTTGAAAGGCGCAATCACCTTCGATTGATACCGCGCCTGTACTTGATTTGTTTCAAGTTAAGCGGCTTTGCGATGCAAAGCCGCTTTTTTGCGTCTAGGCTGTTTTGATTGCAAGTCTTCTATAAGATAGAATTCTTGCTGCATTGCAGCATCCGAGGAATTTGCCCTTTGGTATCCAGTGATCCTGGTGGTCTGCTTCTTGCATTTCATCCACACCATGGTCACTCCTTTGCCTTCTGCCGCATCCAAGCAGCTCTTCATCCAGGGCGTGACCAAACAGGGCAAAGTATTTCGGCCGAGCGACTGGGCGGAGCGTTTGGCGGGCGTGATGAGCCCCTTTCGGCCCGGTGGCGCGGTACCGGGCTCGCATTTGAGCTACTCGCCTTGGTGTTTGCCCACGAGCATGAAGACGGAGTATGGCGAGGTCAAGTGCGTGGTCGTGCACACCGATCTGCGCGAAGACAACGTGATGGCTTGGGATTTCGTGATGAACTTTGCCAAAGACAACGAGCTGCAGGTGGTGGAGGCCTGCTTGCTCAACTGAGTTGCTATTGATTCAATAGCATTTTGCGCATATTTCTAAAGGGCTACAGGCTCAATCCTCATATTTTTTGCCCAATGCGAGTAGTTCGGGTGTGCCGATGAGGCCATTGAGTTCATCAAAGTTGAGCATCTGCTCGCGCATGGCCGATGTGCTGCCGTGCTCACGCAAGCTGCCGTAATAGCGCTGCAATGTGTGCGCCACAGCGCGGGCTGTGCCGCCAGGGAAGATCACGATTTTGAAACCGAGCGCTCCAAGCTCGTCGGCGCTTTGAATGGGCGTTTTGCCGCCTTCGACCATGTTGGCCAAGAGCGGAATGCGCTTGGCAAAGCGAGCGCAGGCCGCTTGCATTTGCTCGGGCGTTCGGTTTCAAAATCGTGATCTTCCCTGGCGGC
>JANPAK010000210.1:0-2244 GCA_031429925.1 Variovorax sp. | reverse complement strand
CGCCGAGATCCGTATGGCTTTCTTCGGGGCTGTGAAAATCGCTACCACGAGATGCCGCGAGGTCAAATTCAAGTGCCATGTCAGCGTATTTAGCATATTCAGGCACAGTGTGGCTACCTGTGACGACCTCCACAGCGCGGCCTCCGTGGGTTTTGAATTCAGAAAACAGCGCGTACTCCTCATTGGCCGTGAATTTATAGCGTCCGGGGTGAGCAATGACGGCGATGCCCTTGGCTGCCGTAATCCAGCGCACGGCGTCGCGCAGCGACGCCCATCGATGCGGTACAAAACCGGGCTTGCCTTCAACGAGGTAGTGGCGAAACACTTCATGTGTGCTGCTGCAAACACCGGTGTCGACGAGGAAGCGCGCGAAGTGAGTGCGGGAAACCAGCTCAGGATTTCCGACGTACTTTAGTGCCCCTTGATACGCGTTGTCGATACCCACCTTGGCCAGACCATCGCTGATGTCCTGCGCCCGCTGGCCACGGCCTCCACGCGTGGCACGCAGGCCGGCAGCCATATCGGCGTCGTCTGCATCAAAACCGAGACCAATGATGTGCACCGTCTCGTGCGCAAACGTGACCGAAATTTCTGTGCCGCTGAGGTAGGCCATCCCGTTTGAGTGAGCCGCAGTGGCAGCTCTGCGTTGCCCACCTATTTCGTCGTGGTCGGTGAGAGCCCAAAGCTCAACGCCGTTTTGTGCTGCACGGGCAGCCAGAGCTTCTGGTTCGAGGGTGCCATCAGAGACCACGCTATGGCAGTGCAAATCGGCGTTCAGGTAGGTTTTTGCGATCACCTTAGGATTGTAGTTGTTGCGCCGCAGCAAGCTTCAAAACCCCATTCTGGCTGATATGGCGTTTGCGATGTGCACGCGATACCTGCCGCTGACGAATGGGATGCCTAATAACTGACCGGAAGAGGATCGAGGGAGCGCCAAAGGTACCAAACCGCAACGCTGCGGTAGGGTGCCCAAGCGTTGGCAACTTCTTTTGCCTCACTTCGGCTCACAGGTTCGCCGGAAAAGTAACTTTCACTGATGCCCCGCATCATGCCAACATCGTCTAAAGGAAGCACATCGGGACGCATTAGATGGAAAATCAAAAACATCTCAGCCGTCCAACGGCCTATGCCTCTTATGGCGACTAGCTCCGCAATGATGCTTTCGTCGTCCATTGCATTCCATTGCTTAACGTGTAAAGTACCGCTGTCAAAGTGCAAGGCTAGGTCAACGATATATTCAATCTTGCGAGCCGATAGACCGCAGGCGCGCAAGTCGTCGACCTTCATTTTGAGCACTTTAGCAGGAGCGGGCTTGCCTTTCCCCAGCTTGACAAATCGCTCCCAAATGGTCTGCGCCGCTGCGACGCTGATTTGCTGTCCAACCACTGAGCGCGCGAGCGTCACAAAAGGGTCACCGCGGCTGTGCAGACATGCGTCACCAAATCGGGGAATTAGCTTGCGCATGACCCGATCCTTCTTCATCAGGTGTGCGCAGGCTTCGCTCCAATATGCTGGCGTAGAAGCTTGGTCTGATTGGTTCACCATAACACTGCGCACTTGTGCGATAGGGCCATGCCGCGAGATTGAATCATGTCGCGACTTCCCAACTCGTGCCTTGGGGGCGGTCCTTGAGCAGGATGCCTTGTGCCGCGAGATCTTTGCGAATTTGATCGGCTAAAGCAAAGTCTCTCGACGCCTTGGCTGCCGCGCGGGCGGCGATCTTGGCAGCGATCGCGGTCTCGTCCAATGCTGCTCCGGACTGTAAAAAGGCTTGAGGGACGCCTTGCAAGATTCCCAACACGCTTCCAAGCTGCTTCAATAGGTTCGCCAATTGTCTTGATTTACTTCGGTTCACCTCGGCGGCCAGATCAAACAAGACCGCGACTGCCTCGGAAGTCGCAAAATCATTGTTCATTGCCGCTTGGAATCGGGCGCCGTACGCATTGCCAAAATCGATGTTGGTCAAGGTAATATCTGCCTCTGGTGCTACTAAATCAAGGGAGGTGTAGAGCCTTTTGAGAGACGCGCGTGCATCCTCCAGATGGACATCGGAATAGTTGAGCCCGCTGCGGTAGTGGCTACGCACCACAAAAAAGCGGATTGTTTCGGCATCAAACTGCTTCAACACGTCTCGGATAGTGAAGAAGTTACCTAGCGACTTAGACATTTTTTCATTGTCGATATTCACAAACCCGTTGTGCATCCAATACTTAGCCATAGGGCGTTGGAAAGCACCCTCGCTCT
>JANPAK010000209.1:0-7148 GCA_031429925.1 Variovorax sp. | reverse complement strand
TGCATGTTGTCTTCGGCGCATTGGTGGGGGCGATCACGTGGAACATCATCACCTGGTGGTATGGCATTCCCAGCAGTTCCTCGCATGCACTCATCGGCGGTATCGTGGGGGCGGCGATTGCTAAGGCGGGCTCGGGTGTGTTGATCGCTTCGGGCATCTTGAAAATCGTCGCTTTCATTCTTGTGTCACCCCTTATGGGATTTGTGCTCGGCTCGCTTATGCTGGTACTCGTGGCTTGGGTCTGCCGCAAGCGCACACCCAGCCAAACGGATCGTTGGTTTCGTCGAATGCAACTTGTCTCCGCCGCCGCTTACAGCTTGGGCCACGGCGGCAACGATGCACAAAAGACTGCAGGCATCATCTGGTTGCTGCTGATGGCGGCCACAGCCTCGGGCGTGGTCGGATTGCCTGAATGGATGAAAGCGGACAAAAATTACCTGCCGAGCTGGGTCGTGATATGTTGCTACATCACGATCAGCTTGGGCACCATGTTTGGCGGCTGGCGCATCGTCAAAACCATGGGGCAAAGAATCACCAAACTCAAACCCGTGGGCGGTTTCTGCGCCGAAACCGGCGGTGCGATCACGCTCTTTACGGCCACCGCCATGGGTATCCCCGTCTCCACCACGCATACCATCACCGGCGCAATTGTCGGCGTCGGCTCGGTGGAACGGGCCAGCGGTGTGCGTTGGCGTGTGGCCGGCAACATCGTATGGGCGTGGATTTTCACGATCCCCGCGAGCGCGTTTGTGGCGGCAGTGGCATATTGGATCAGTTTGCAGCTTTTTTGATGAGCTGAGCCTTCGATTTTGTGCAACATAAGCGCCATCGCAGGCTCTTATGTTGCACAACAAATTGGCAATTGCTTTTCATACAGTAGCAATCTAAGCAAATTCTAATTCGACCAACTGCTGTTTTCACCGTAAAAACCATGCCCTTCCGCCTTGACGAACTTGATGATGAATGGCTTGCAACCGCTGCTCGCTTGGTGGTTGAGGAGGGCTTGGAGTATGGGCCTGCCAAGCGCCGGGCAGCCAAGCAACTTGGTTTGCCGGGGCGCAGTGCATTGCCGAGCAACGACGCACTGGAAGACGCCGTGCGGGAGTACATCGAGATATTCTGTGCCGACACCCAGCCCATCGAGCTTCGAGCGTTGCGCGAGCTGGCACTCACTTGGATGGAACGAGTTCCTGAGTTTCGTCCGCATTTGAGCGGCGCGGTGTGGCATGGAACAGCCACCAAGCTCTCGGATATCTACATTGGCTTGTTTTGCGACGATCCCAAATCGCCGGAAATCGCACTGATCAACCACAACGCCCGCTACGAAGCACGTGAGGTCACTGGCTTCAATGGCGAAATCGTGAGTGCGCTGAGCATTCATAGTCTGTGCGTTCCACTGACCGAGACGGTCGGTGTGCACTTCATGGTGTATGACTATGACGATATTCGCGGTGCACTGCAAAAGGACGCAAAAGGTCGCACGCCGCGCGGTGATATCTTTGACCTAAAAGCGCTAATCGCGTCAAGCTGAGTACACTTGATCTCAGATGAGCACACTTACTGCCTTACCTCCTGAAGCGATGCTGAAGCGGCGCCGGCGATTGATGGCCGCCGTAGCCACCGGCGCTGCCCTGTCAGGCGCCGGGCTAGCGATTTGGCGCTATCGGCTATTAGAGCCTGAAGACGGCGCTTTGGCGGCGCTTTGGGCTTTAGAGCCTGAGCTACCAACCGGCGGTGTTTACAAACTGGCTAAGCTGCGCGGCAGACCTCTCGTGGTAAATTTCTGGGCGACTTGGTGTCCGCCCTGTGTGGAAGAAATGCCTTTATTAGACGCCTTTTACCGCCAAAATATATCTAACGGCTGGCAAGTGCTTGGATTGGCAGTCGACAATGCCAGTGCCGTCAATAAGTTCTTGGGTAAAATGCCGATGCAGTTCCCGACACCATTGGCTGGCTTGGCTGGCATCGAGCTTTCCCGCACATTGGGCAACGTCACCGGAGCATTACCGTTCACGGTGGTGATTAACTCACAAGGCGTTATTGCCTGGCGGCATATGGGTAAGCTCCAGCCAGAGCAGATTGCAAATTTTTCTAAAATTACCTAGTTGGCAGGGCAATAGGTAAAAATAGGCGTGCGTTAGCGTCTTTTATCAACTTTTTAATTGAGTTACACTCCCTATCCCGATCAGCCTGCAGGCCTCACTGACCGCGTCGATCGAGCAACAATATACAGCCGGAGAACAACATGGATTTACGCAAACTCAAGACCCTTATCGACTTGGTCTCAGAATCTCAAGTTCAAGAGCTCGAAATCACGGAGGCCGAAGGCAAAGTACGTATTGTCAAAGGGCCAAGCGGGATGGTTTACGCCGCGCAGCCGGTGATGGTACAGCAGGCACCACAAGTAGCACAGGCGGCTCCGTCTATGGCAACTCACACCCCGGCGCCAGCTTTGTCCGAAACGGCAGCCGCCGTCGTCGCGCTCGCGGGGCATATCGTGAAGTCGCCGATGGTGGGCAGTTTTTACCGATCCTCCAGCCCGGGCAGCAAATCATTCGTTGAAATTGGCGATGTCGTCGCAGTTGGCGACACCATCTGCATTATCGAGGCCATGAAGATCCTGAATGAAATCGAAGCCGATAAAGCCGGGGTGATCAAGAAGATCATGGTCGAGAACGGCGCAGCCGTCGAATACGGCCAGCCGCTGATCGTGATCGAGTGAGGCCAACCCCTCATGTTTAAAAAAATCCTCATCGCCAATCGCGGCGAGATCGCCCTGCGTATCCAGCGCGCCTGCCGAGAACTGGGCGTGAAGTCTGTGGTGGTTTACTCTGAGGCCGACCGTGAGGCCAAGTATGTCAAGCTCGCTGACGAGGCGGTGTGTATCGGTCCTGCTGCGTCAGCGCAGAGTTATCTAAATATGCCCGCCATCATAGCCACCGCCGAAGTGACCGATGCCGAAGCCATCCATCCAGGCTACGGTTTTTTGAGCGAGAACGCCAACTTTGCCGAGCGCGTTGAGAAATCCGGTTTCAAGTTTATCGGGCCTACCGCCGAGTCCATTCGCATCATGGGCGATAAAGTCTCGGCTAAGCAAGCGATGATCAAAGCGGGCGTCCCATGCGTACCTGGCTCGGAGGGCGCTTTGCCCGACGATCCGGTGGCCATTCGAGCCATTGCGAAAAAGGTGGGCTATCCTGTGATCATCAAGGCGGCTGGCGGCGGCGGTGGGCGCGGGATGCGCGTCGTCCACACCGAAGCGGCTTTAATCAACGCCGTAACCATGACAAAAGCGGAAGCTGGCGCGGCCTTCGGTAACCCCGAGGTTTACATGGAGAAGTTTCTCCAGAACCCGCGCCACATTGAAATCCAGATCATCGCCGATACGTTCCGAAATGCCGTCTATTTGGGCGAACGAGACTGCTCGATGCAGCGTCGTCACCAAAAAATTGTCGAAGAAGCACCCGCGCCTGGCATTCCACGTAAGTTGATCGAGAAAATTGGCGATCGATGCGTTACCGCATGCAAAAAGATTGGCTATCGAGGCGCAGGGACCTTTGAGTTTCTTTTTGAAAACGGCGAGTTTTACTTCATTGAGATGAACACTCGCGTGCAGGTCGAGCATCCCGTCACCGAGATGATCACCGGCGTGGACATCGTACAAACCCAGATCCGAGTGGCTGCTGGCGAAAAGTTGCCATTCACTCAGAGGCAAATCGAGATTCGCGGCCACGCCATTGAATGTCGGATCAATGCTGAAGATCCATACAGCTTCATGCCTAGCCCAGGGCGCATCAGCCTATGGCATCCGCCGGGTGGGCCAGGTGTGCGCGTGGACTCCCATGCTTACACCAATTATTTTGTCCCTCCCAACTATGACAGCATGATCGGTAAGATTATTGTCCACGCCCCAACCCGGGAACAGGCGCTGCTGCGCATGCGCACCGCACTCGATGAAACCGTGATTGAGGGCATCAAAACCAATGTCCCTCTGCACCGCGAATTGATGGCTGATGCGAAATTCGTTCAAGGCGGCACCAACATCCACTATCTTGAAGAGTGGATGAAGGTTCACAAAAGGTAGAACTCGCGTGTTTGAGCTGAGTATTCTGTGCCCAGAGGCACAAGTTGAAACCTTGAGTGATGCGCTAGAAGAGCTCGATGCGCTGAGCGTGAGCGTTGAAGATGCGGACGCGGCAACGCCTGCCGAGCAAGCCCTGTTCGGCGAACCAGGAATGCCGCCGCCGAAGAGCGGTTGGCAAAAGTCAGTGGTGAAGGCCTTGTTTGCGACTGGTGAACTCGCCTCAAGCGCACAACTCATATTGAGCCATCAAGACTTCTTTCTCGGATGCAGCAGCCTCGGCACGCTAGAAATAGCCGATCAAGACTGGGTCCGCCTGACGCAATCGCAGTTTGCCCCTGTCGAGATCACGCCTGATTTTTGGATCGTCCCCACTTGGCACCAAGCCCCTGCAACGGCACGAACGATCATCACGCTGGATCCCGGCCTCGCTTTCGGAACAGGGACGCATCCCACGACGCGCATGTGCCTGCGCTGGATTGCTCAGCATTCGCCGAGCGTCCAAGGACGCAAAGTGCTCGACTACGGCTGCGGCAGCGGAATTCTCGCGATAGGAGCTGCGCTTCACGGCGCTGCTTCGATCGATGCCGTTGATATTGATGAAGCGGCAGTCGAGTCCACCCGTCAGAATGCATTGGCTAACCGAGTGACGCTGCACACGGGACTGCCCGATCACGTCAACCATACGCCTAGCAGCTACGACATTGTTCTCGCCAATATTTTGGCAACGCCACTCAAAGTACTGGCGCCTTTGCTGGCAGGCTACGTCGCTCCCGGTGGCCATCTGATCCTGGCGGGTATTTTGGACCGCCAAGAACAAGAGCTTAAGGATGCGTATGCGCCACATGCATCCCTGGAAGTGGCAGATCGCGAAGATGGCTGGATACTGATGGTCGCCAAGCGAGCGGCTTAATGTGGGGCGGTATCGCGCTGCAACGGCTGTCAGATATTGAGGTGCAAAAATGCCCGGCAACATCACATATATAATAAGAGGCATGACTGTGATTGTCCCAGCCCTTCTTTCGACCTGCTATGCAGGCGATGTTGCATGCGCGATCACTGCCAAGACCATTACCAAAAAAGGCTAACTTAGCCCGGTTCGTCTTGCGCCCTTCCCGGACATAGACGATCCGGGCCAAAGTAGCTTTTGAATCCATTTCAAAAAAACTTCACTTTGGACATTTAGAAAGGGCTACGCAAATGAAAGTAGGCAATCTCGTTGGTTTAGTTGGCTGGCGCGGCATGGTGGGCTCCGTCTTGATGGATCGCATGATCGCGGAAAAAGACTTTGATCTTATCGAGCCGATGTTTTTCTCGACCTCCAACGCTGGTGGCGCTGCACCCCCGCAAGCGAAGAATGAGAGAACCCTCAAAGATGCTCATGACATTGAGCAACTGAAAAAATGCGATGTCGTCATCACAGCACAAGGCGGCGACTACACGGCCGAGGTTTATCCTAAGCTTCGCGCCGCTGGCTGGACTGGCCACTGGATAGACGCGGCCTCCACACTACGGATGAAAGATGACGCCATCATCATTCTTGACCCCGTGAACATGCCCGTCATTAAAACGAGCTTGGCCAACGGAGGTAAAAACTGGATTGGAGGCAACTGCACCGTCTCCTGCATGTTGATGGGTGTCGGTGCGCTTTATAAGGCCGGATTAGTTGAGTGGATGAGCACACAAACCTATCAAGCGGCCTCTGGCGGTGGCGCACAGCATATGCGCGAACTACTGACTCAATACGGCACCTTGAACGCTGAGGTCAAGTCGCTGTTGGACGATCCGAAATCAGCCATCCTTGAGATTGATCGCAAGGTCATCGCTCGCCAACGCGCGCTTGCTGGCGACGAAGTCGCAAACTTTGGCGTGCCACTTGGCGGTTCGTTGATTCCCTGGATTGACAAAGATCTCGGCAACGGGATGTCCAAGGAAGAATGGAAAGGCATGGCCGAGACGAATAAGATCATGGGTTTGGGCGAGGGCTTTGGCAGCGCCGCAGTGCCAGTGGATGGATTTTGTGTGCGCGTCGGTGCGATGCGCTGCCACAGCCAGGCGCTGACGTTTAAGCTCAAGAAGAATGTGCCGTTGGCAGACATTGAGGCAATGATCGCGGCCGACAATGCGTGGGTGAAAGTGATCCCCAACACCCGCGAGGCCACACTTTCAGGTCTCACGCCGGTCGCGGTCACGGGAACCATGACCATCCCGGTAGGGCGTATCCGAAAATTAGCCATGGGCGAAGAGTACTTGGGTGCGTTTACGATTGGCGATCAGTTGCTGTGGGGTGCAGCAGAACCACTGCGCCGCATGTTGCGAATCCTGTTAAATGAATGAACAACTCAACGACAAAACCCTGGGTTCAAAGGCTGGATTTACAACACATCCAGCCTTTTTTTGGTTTTTGGTGAAATTGCATCGGCACGACTGGTAACAGACTGCGAGTAGCAAAGTCGGGGTTTACGTTGTCAGCAGGCAACAAAAAGCAGGCTGTAAAGGTATGATAATGGAGGCGTTTAAAACCTTAGGCCAATTCTCAGCTTGTCAAGCTAACTGGTTGATGTTAAGGTTCTTTTTCTGAAAAAAGTATTGAGGCACGTGTGCGAAAAATGACCAAAAATCCAGTTACGCCATCGCGATCCACTCACGGACTGGTCGCTTATGGCGTCGCAACGCCAGCGACCGCGCTTAATCGTCTTGCCCCACCGAGTCAAGCAAGTATCTGGCGCACGCCAATCGCTATTGCTGCTCTCGCTCTCATCTTAAGCTTCCAGACATCGGATGCCAACGCGCTTGCTTTAGGTCGAGTGAGCGTCCAGTCTTCGCTAGGCGAGCCACTGCGTGCCGAAATCGACGTCCCGGAAATCAATGCCGAAGAAGCCGCGAGCTTGCGCACCGCCGTGGCCAATCCAGATGTCTTCCGGGCCGCCGGCCTTGATTACAACGCGGCCCTCGCCTCGGTTCAGATCAGCCTTCAACGTCGTGCCAATGGCAGCGCATTTCTGCGTATATCTAGCGACCGTCCAATCAACGAACCGTTCGTTGATTTGATCTTGGAAGCCAATTG
>JANPAK010000208.1:0-2913 GCA_031429925.1 Variovorax sp. | reverse complement strand
ACGGTGGTGATTGCTGCCGTGAGCGTGGTCTTGCCGTGGTCGACGTGGCCAATCGTGCCGACGTTGACGTGGGGCTTGGTACGCTGAAATTTCTCTTTTGCCATGTTTCTCTTCTTTCAAATGAACATGCCCGTGTGAGGTTTAACGTCTGCACTTCACTACTGATTCCATCGCCACGGGCAGCGCTGGGTGCGAAATCGCAGACAAGGAACTTGACATCCACCCCTTCGCGCCTCGTGGCGCTTCCCCCTCAAGGGGCGACGCTAGCGGCCTGGCAAAGCCAGATCCGCAGCGTCTGCTGGGGCAGACACATTAAAACTTACTTTGCGCGGGCGCTCATGATGGCCTCAGACACGTTACGCGGGGCTTCCGTGTAGTGTTTGAATTCCATCGTGTAGGTCGCACGGCCTTGACTCATGGAGCGCAGGGTCGTTGAGTAGCCAAACATTTCAGACAACGGCACTTCAGCACGAATGGCTTTGCCGCCACCGACCATGTCTTCCATGCCTTGCACCATGCCGCGACGGCTGGACAGATCGCCCATCACGTTACCGGCGTAGTCTTCAGGTGTTTCCACTTCAACCGACATCATCGGCTCAAGAATCACCGGGCCGGCCTTGCGGCAGCCTTCTTTGAAGCCAAAGATCGCAGCCATCTTGAACGCCAATTCGTTGGAGTCCACATCGTGGTACGAACCGAAGTGCAGGGTGACTTTAACGTCGACCACAGGGTAGTTGGCCAACACGCCTTGCGTGACGGCTTCCATGATGCCTTTTTCAACAGCAGGGATGTATTCGCGTGGAACGGTGCCGCCCTTGATGGCGTCAACGAAAACGATGCCCTTACCTGGCTCATTGGGCTCAATTCTGAGCACAACGTGACCATACTGGCCCTTACCACCCGACTGACGCACAAATTTGCCTTCAGCATCTTCCACTGTTTTGCGGATGGTTTCGCGGTAAGACACTTGGGGCTTGCCCACGTTGGCTTCCACGCCGAATTCGCGCTTCATGCGGTCGACAATAATTTCCAAATGCAGCTCGCCCATACCGGCGATGATGGTCTGGCCGGATTCTTCATCGGTGCGCACGCGAAACGATGGATCTTCTTGTGCCAAGCGATTGAGGGC
The DNA here is from genome assembly GCA_031429925.1 of Variovorax sp. Classification (GTDB taxonomy): domain Bacteria; phylum Pseudomonadota; class Gammaproteobacteria; order Burkholderiales; family Burkholderiaceae_C; genus JANMDU01. The sequence continues at coordinate 1,784 of JANPAK010000208.1, read as the reverse complement.
AATGCCCATCTTCTCTTGGTCAGCCTTGGTCTTGGGCTCAACAGCCTGTGCAATCACAGGCTCGGGGAAGACCATCTTCTCCAGCGTCACAATGTGATCTGGATCGCACAGGGTTTCGCCCGTGATGATGTCTTTCAAACCGATGCAAGCGGCGATATCGCCAGCGCGAATCTCATCAACGGGCTCGCGGGCGTTAGCGTGCATCTGCACGATCCGGCCGATGCGCTCTTTCTTGCCCTTGATGGGGTTGTAAACGCTGTCGCCAGATTTCAACACGCCAGAATAGACGCGTACGAAGGTGAGCTGGCCAACAAACGGATCTGTCATCAGCTTAAATGCCAATGCAGCGAATTTTTCGCTGTCATCAGCACGGCGGGTGGTGGGCTTGTCGTCTTCGTCAACACATTTGACAGGGGGAATATCCACCGGGCTGGGCATGTATTCAATCACGGCGTCAAGCATGGCTTGCACGCCTTTGTTTTTGAACGCAGAGCCGCAAAGCATCGGCTGGATTTCGCAGGCGATGGCGCGTTGGCGAATAGCGGCTTTGATCTCGAGTTCGGTCAGCTCAACGCCTTCCAAATACTTGTTCATCAACTCCTCTGATGCCTCGGCAGCAGCTTCGACCAATTTCTCGCGGAACTCAGCGGCTTTTTCCGCCAGTTCAGCAGGAATCTCACCATAAGTGAAGGTCACGCCTTTATCAGCCTCGCTCCACAGGATGGATTTCATTTTGACCAAGTCCACCACGCCAGCAAAGCCTTCTTCTGCGCCAATGGGGATTTGCAGTGGCACAGGGTTGGCCTTCAGGCGCAACTTCATCTGCTCATAGACTTTGAAGAAGTTAGCGCCAGTGCGATCCATCTTGTTCACGAAGGCCAAGCGTGGCACTCGGTATTTGTTGGCCTGACGCCACACAGTCTCAGACTGTGGCTGCACGCCGCCCACAGCGCAATACACCATGCAAGCGCCGTCCAGCACGCGCATGGAGCGCTCCACCTCAATGGTGAAGTCTACGTGGCCAGGGGTGTCGATGATGTTGATGCGGTGCTCTTCAAAGGTCTTGCCCATGCCAGACCAGAAGCAGGTGGTGGCAGCAGAGGTGATCGTGATGCCACGCTCCTGCTCTTGCTCCATCCAATCCATCGTTGCCGCGCCGTCGTGCACTTCACCGATTTTGTGGTTCACGCCGGTATAAAACAACACACGCTCGGTGGTCGTGGTTTTGCCTGCATCGATGTGTGCAGAGATGCCGATGTTGCGATAACGATCAATGGGTGTGGCGCGTGCCATAAAGACTCCTTTTGGTCAAAAGCTTCGGTCGCTGTGCTCCCGCGATACTTTTGCCCAGATTTAAAAAGTGTTGAAAAGCTTCGGGCGGCCCGACGCTTTTCAAAAAACTAAAACAATGAAGGCGGCGCACTTGCGCCGCCAGAGCCACCCCGCCACTTGAAAGCCGCGGGGTCCGCTTTTAGAAGCGGAAGTGGGAGAAGGCCTTGTTGGCCTCAGCCATGCGGTGCACTTCGTCACGCTTTTTCATGGCGCCGCCACGGCCTTCAGTGGCTTCCAACATTTCGTTGGCCAGACGCTGAGCCATGGACTTCTCACCGCGCTTGCGGGCGGCTTCCTTGATCCAGCGCATGGACAAAGCCAGACGACGGACAGGGCGCACTTCCACAGGCACTTGGTAGTTAGCACCACCCACGCGGCGGGATTTCACTTCCACCATGGGCTTGACGTTGTTAATAGCCACAGTGGATGCCTCCACTGGGTCTTTGTCAGGG
>JANPAK010000207.1:0-7290 GCA_031429925.1 Variovorax sp. | reverse complement strand
TCTGGCTGGCCTCGCCAGCATTGCCGATTGGCGGGTTTTCCTACTCAGAAGCGCTGGAAGCCGCCATAGAATCTTCTCAGGTAGCTCCTGATTCGATAGCAACTTGGTTGCAAGATCAGTTGCACATCAGCTTGGCACGCGGCGATCTGGCAGCGCTGTGTAAGGCAGTGGCTGCCATTCGGCGCGATGATGCGCAGCGCGTGCAGGAGCTCAACGCTTGGGTCTTGCAAACGCGAGAAACGCATGAGTTGCGCTTGCAAACCGAACAAATGGGACGCTCGTTGATTGAATGGCTCAAAGTGCAGGCGCCTGAGCTTGATGCCGCGCATTGGCTCGGGGATCAAATCCCCACCTATCCAATAGCTTTCGCGCTCGCAGCCGCACGCACTCAAGCGAGCGCACGTGACATTGCACTGGCCTTTACCTTCGGCTGGGCGGAAAATATGGTGCAAGCGGCCATCAAAGCTGTCCCGCTTGGCCAAACAGCGGGTCAGCGCATCTTGCAGCGTCTCGCAGAAGAAATTCCCACTGCCGTCGAAATAGCACTGCAACTGCCCGATAGCGAACGCCAAGCCTTCACACCCATGCTGGCGATATTGTCTGCGCAGCATGAGACACAATACTCTCGCCTTTTCAGATCTTAGGAACGCCATGTCTGCTCTTCATCACATCAAAAACCGCACCAAGCGCCTGCCTCCGCTCAGAGTCGGCATTGGCGGCCCGGTGGGCTCTGGCAAGACCACATTGCTAGAAATGCTTTGCAAGGCCATGCGCGAACAATACGACTTGGTTGCGATCACCAACGACATCTATACCAAGGAAGACCAGCGCATCTTGACAGTGAGCGGTGCGCTGCCGGCCGAGCGCATCATGGGTGTGGAGACTGGTGGTTGCCCGCACACCGCCATTCGCGAGGATGCGTCGATCAACCTGGAAGCAATTGACCGCATGCTGGAGCAGTTTCCCGATGCAGACATCGTCTTTGTGGAAAGCGGTGGCGATAACTTGGCCGCCACCTTCAGCCCCGAGCTGAGTGATCTGACGATTTATGTGATTGACGTGGCCGCTGGCGAGAAAATCCCGCGCAAAGGCGGCCCCGGCATCACCAAGAGCGACCTCTTTGTGATCAACAAGACCGATCTCGCACCCTACGTCGGCGCAAATCTCGATGTGATGGAGGCCGACACAAAACGCATGCGCCCTGCGGCCAATCGCCCTTATGTGATGACGAATCTCAAAACTCTCAGTGGCGTTGACACGGTTGTGAAATACATTGTTGAAAAGGGTATGCTGCCCGCATAAATACTGGTTAGCTTGTTATGAAATTCATACCTCTGATCGAACACACACGCGGCAGCTTGCCTGAAATCGTGCATGCAGGCGCGATCGCCGTTGTCAATGCACAAGGCCAATTGCTGCACAGCGCGGGTGACGCGACCGCCATGAGTTTCACGCGCTCGACCATCAAGCCTTTCCAAGCTCTGCCCTTTCTGCAAGGCGGTGGGCTCCAGCATTTCGGTTTCACGCTTCAGCAAACCGCCCTGCTCTGCGCCAGCCACAATGGCGAAGACATGCATGTGGCGCAGGTGGACGATATGCTGCGCAAAATTGACCAACCCTACAAAGCGCTGCAATGCGGCTGCCATGTGCCCCTGCGCTTTAGCTATGGCGGCTTGAGCGCCCCCGCTGATCTTCAGTTCGACGAACGTCACAACAATTGCAGTGGCAAGCACACCGGTTTTCTGGCCTATTGCGTGCAGCATGGTTTGCCGCTTGAAAACCACCTCGCGCCCGAGCACCCTTTGCAGCGTGCGATTCACAAGAGCGTGATGCAGGCCACGGGCACTGACGCCCATCAACTCATCGCCGGCACAGACGGCTGCTCCGCACCCAACTACGCGATGCCCATACGCAATCTGGCGCACGCTTTCGCCCGGCTTGCCAGTGGCGCTCAAGATCCTGAACTCGGCGAGCCTTTTGCCGTGTTGCGCGAAGCAATGATTGAGCATCCCGAGATGATCTCAGGCACAAGCCGCAACGATCTGGCCTTCACGCAAGTCGGTCGTGGCGACTGGATCACAAAAATAGGTGCAGATGGCGTGCAGGTGATTGCCAGCATCAGCAGACGCGAGTCCATTGCCATCAAGATGATCAGCGGCAATATGAACGCCTTGTACGCTGCGGCTGTCGTCGCCCTTGACCAATTGGGCTGGCTGGACGTGGCGCAGGGAGAGGCGTTAAGCGCTTGGGCACCGCAGCCGTTGCTCAACGCGCGTGGCCTGCAAACCGGACACGTGCGCGCCGTCTTTGCCTTGTGAACCCAAAACAGCATTCCACTTTCTTCGGTAGTTTCCCTAGGTAGTAGCCCTGCGCGTTGTCAGGCTGAATGGTCGTTCGAGGACGCACGCCGAGACAAGTGGACACAATCCTTTCCCATAACTGACAACTTGGAGACATGAGCGATGGCCGATCTATCCGTCTACGACAGCAAACCGTGGCAATCCGCCTACGGCAGCGCCATTGAAGCGCAGCTACCCGCCCCACGCTATACCAATCTCGCCCACATGGTGCACAGCGCCTGTGAGCGCTACGCCAAGAAAACGGCGTTCACCGCTGTCGTGCCCAATGGTATGAACGGCAGCCTGAGTTATGCGCAACTCGGCGAGTTATCCGACGCATTTGCCGTGTATCTGCGCGACGTCTGCGGCCTCAAAGCTGGCGATCGTGTTGCTGTACAACTGCCCAATGGCCTGGCCTATCCAGTGGTCGCATTTGGGGTGTTCAAGGCGGGCTGCGTATTGGTCAACACCAATCCGCTGTACACACCCAGCGAGATGTCGCATCAATTCAAAGATTCGGGCGCACGCGTCTTGGTCATCGTTGACATGTTTGCCGACAAGCTGGCCGAGGTCATCCCCAAGACCAGCATTGAGCGCATTGTGCTTGCGGGCGTGTCCGAAATGTTCCCTGCGGTGCCCAATCTGATTGTGCGTGGCGTGCAAAAAGTATGGAGCAAGGTTTTGCCTCCTATTCCGCAATTGCCGCAAACTATCGAACGCTTGTCGGATGCGATCGCCAGCGGTAAAGCGAAGAACGCCCCGGGCAAAGTGCAAGCCTGGTGGCAAGCAGTTGCGGCATCCGAGGTCGTTGCCTTGCAATACACGGGTGGCACCACCGGCGTGAGCAAGGGCGCGATGCTGACCCACACCAATATGCTTGCAAACCTCGATCAAGTGTTGGCGATGGGCAAGTCGCATATGGGCTCAGAGGAATGCGTGCTGACCGCACTACCGCTCTATCACATCTTCGCCTTCACCGCTAATTTGCTCTGCTTCGTCGATATTGGTGGCCGCAACATCTTGATCCCCAGCCCGCGCCCGGTGCAAAACTTGCAACGCGCGATCGAGAACTATCCGATCACCTGGATCACGGGTGTAAACACGTTGTTCAATGGCTTGATGAACGAGGAATGGTTCACCGCCTTCCCGCCCAAGCATCTCAAAGCGGCGATTGCTGGTGGCACGGCATTGCACCATGCCGTTGCCGAGCGCTGGCAGAAAATCACCGGTACGCGCATCGCCGAAGGCTTTGGCCTGACGGAATGTTCGCCGTGCGTGAGCTTCAATCCGTTGAGCGGCACAGCCAAGGCAGACAGCATTGGTATTCCCGTGCCAGGCACAGAAGTGCGCTTGGTCGATGATGCTGGCGTGCCTGTGGCTCTGGGTGAGCCTGGCGAGCTGATCGTGCGCGGCCCGCAAAACATGCTCGGCTATTGGCAGCGCCCTGAAGAAACCGCAGCCATCATCAAAGACGGTTGGCTCTACACAGGCGATGTCGCGGTGATGGATTCGCAGGGCTACTTCAAGATTGTGGATCGCAAGAAAGATCTGGTGCTTGTTTCGGGCTTCAATGTGTATCCCAACGAAATTGAAGATGCCCTGGCCAAGATGCCCGCGGTGTTGGAAGCGGCCGTTGTAGGCGTGCCAGATGCGAAATCTGGTGAAGCGGTTCGTGCTTACGTCGTCAAGAACCCAGATTACGAAGGTGAGCTTAGTAAAGAAGCTGTCTTGGCGCACTGTAAAACATTGCTCACAGATTACAAAATTCCTAAATCCATTATTTTCCGCGACGAACTGCCCAAGTCTCCTGTCGGGAAAATTTTACGCAAAAACCTCAAGGCCGAAGTTAAGGCCGAGTTCAACAAGAAATAAAGGAACCCTGCCATGTTGTCCGAACTTGAAACGAAGCTGCTGTCGGTGATGATGGTCGTCATCATGCTGGGCATGGGCGCGTCGCTCACGCTCAAAGATTTCATGATCGCGTTGCGCAAGCCAATAGGCATTGGCATAGGCATCGTCACCACCTATCTGCTCACGCCCATCGTCGGCTGGGCGCTCGCTCATGCGCTGTTTTTGCCCAACTACAGTCCCACCGACACGGTGTGGGCCGCTTACGCCGTTGGCCTGATCCTCATGGCCTGCCTGCCCGGCGGCACCACCAGCAACATCTTCAACTACTTCAGCAAAGGCGTGTTATCGCTGTCCTTGCTGATGACGATCGTGTCCACCTTGTTGGCGGTGGTATTGGTGCCCATCACGCTCGGCGTATTCAGTCAGGGCATCGACGGAGACTGGAAGATTCCCCCTGAGAACGTCGCCCAAGTGCTGTTTGTGCTGCTGGTGCCCACCTTGATTGGCATGGGCATTCGCAAACTCAATCCCAACACCGGCGCCACGATCGAGATGGTCGGCGGCATCATGGGGGTGGTCGTCATCCTCTTTCTCATCATTTCGTGGGTACCCCGCAACTACCAGTTGCTGCTGAGCACCGGTTGGCAGATTTACTTTGGGGCCATTGGTTTGGGTGTGTTTGGCTTTGCTGTCGGCTATGTGTTTGCCCGCTTGGTGCGCCAAGACAAACGACGTGCGCGCACCATTGCGCTGGAGACGGGTATTCAAAACGGCCCGCTCGGCGTGTTGATCGTCGTCCTCACCTTCAGTGGCACCAAGCAGCAAGAAGTGCTGTTGATTCCGGTGCTTTACTCGTTGTTCATTGTGCTCACGTCGACCGTCGCAACCATTTGGTTCCGCCGCATCTCGATTCGCGAAGAGATGGCTCGCGACGCGGCCAAAGTTGGCGGCACCGCATCAGCTTAAAGCCACTTGACGGGCTCTACATCCACCGCGCCCTTTTCGCTGCTGAGCGACAACACGCCCTCTTGGATAGTGGCTTGGACACTCATGCTGCGCTCAGCCAGCGCTTCCAACGCCTTAGCGGCTTCGCTGGGCACTTGATAAACGCTCAAGTTGCGAGGCCTCGTGAGTTTGGTTTGAATGCCCTTCCACCAGACAGGCGCCGCATGGTTGAAGGCATACACATGCACCTCATCAGCCTTACCACAAGCCTTGATGATCGGCTTGTCTTCCGGCTGCCCGACTTCCACCCAAAGGCGAATCGCGCCAGTGAAATCCTTGAGCAACACGTCTGCCTCATCGGGGTCAGACATGCCCGCACCAAAGACCAGTGTGGCATCGCCATTGCACAGGCTTTGCAATTTATGGGCTTGCAGCGCAAAAGCCACCAGCCGAATCATCATGCGCTCATCGGTCTCGCTCGGATGGCGAGCGAGTGTGAGCGCATGATCAGCGTAATAGCCATGGTCAATATCCGCGATCTGGATGCTGGCTTTGAAAATAGTGGATTTGATGGCCATGCGCACTCGATTCAAGGAACAAAAAAAAGCTCCAAAAGGAGCTTTTACAACAATGGCGGAGGCTGTGAGATTCGAACTCACGGGGGACTCACATCCCCGGCAGTTTTCAAGACTGCTGGTTTAAACCACTCACCCAAACCTCCGAAGCCCTGTATTTTAATCTACGCCAAGAACAATGCTTGGAGATCGCTTAAGAAATTCAATCCGTGAGCGGTGGGGCGCACGTGGGTGAAATCACGCTCGATAAGGCCTTTGGCCTCCGCTTCCTCGAGTTGCTTCTGAATGGCTGTGATCGACAGGCCTGTGCGCTCACAGAAATCTGCGAGGGCGAAGCCGCCTGTGAGTCGAAGCGCATTGAGCATGAACTCAAACGGTAGATCGGCCCGGGACACTTCCGTCTCCTGCACCATGCAATCCCACGGGTTGGCAGACAGCGCTTTGTCCATATAAAGCTTGGGCTCGCGCGCTTTCACCTGCCGCATCACACGGTGCGCAAAGCTGAGTTTGCCGTGTGCGCCGGCACCGATGCCCAAGTAATCGCCAAACTGCCAATAGTTGGTGTTGTGCAGGCAGCGCTTGTTAGGCTTTGCAAAGGCACTGATTTCGTAGCGCTCAAGGCCTTGCGCTGCGGTGAGCTCGGCAATGCGATCGAGCATGTCGTAAGCATCGTCGTCTTGCGGCAGGTTCTTTGGCGTGAACTTGGCGAAGTAGGTGTTGGGCTCGATGGTGAGGTGATAGATGCTGATATGCGGTGGTTTGAAGCTGAGCGCCGTTTGAATGTCTTGCTCACATTGCGCAAGCGTCTGACCCGGCAGCGCATACATCACGTCAATGTTGAATGATTCAAAATTCATCGCAGCCTCTTCAATCGCTGCATAGGCTTGGGCACTGTTATGCACACGACCTAAGACTTTGAGATGTGCGTCATTGAAACTTTGCACGCCAATCGACAGACGCGTGACGCCGGCTTGGCGGAAGGCTTTGAAGCGGTCTTTCTCGAAAGTTCCAGGATTGGCCTCCAGCGTGATCTCGCAGCCCGCCTCTAAGCGCAAACGCGCGCGCACGGCGGCAAGGAGGTGATCAATGCTGTCCGGCGAAAACAAGCTCGGTGTACCGCCGCCAATGAAGACGCTATGCACCGTGCGCCCCCAAATGAGTGGCAGGCTCATATCTAAATCAGCGATCAAGGCTTGAAGATAGCGCTGCTCCACATCTTGCTGCAAGCCTGCGGCGCCGCTGACTTCATGCGAATTGAAATCGCAATACGGGCATTTTTTCAGACACCAAGGCAAGTGGATGTAAAGCGAGAGCGGTGGCAGGCTGGTCAGGCGCAGCGTACCCTCGCGCATGTAATGTTGGATGTTTCTCATTGAGGCGCGTCTTCCACCATCCGTCCGTCGCGAAACACAATCCGCCTGCGTGCCCAAGCGGCAACGTCATGCTCATGGGTGACGAGCACCACCGTCATGCCTTGTTGGTTTAACTCCGTGAGCAGCTTCATGATGTCTTCGCTGGTTTGGCTATCGAGCGCGCCGGTGGGCTCGTCGGCCAAGATCAACTGCGGGTTGTTGACCAAG
>JANPAK010000206.1:0-10318 GCA_031429925.1 Variovorax sp. | reverse complement strand
CTTCTTTATCAAAGCGCTGTTGGGTAGCTTCAGCAATCATCGGTCAATCTCTCCAAACACCACGTCCATCGTGCCGATCACGGCTACCGCGTCGGCGATCATGTGGCCACGGCTCATTTCATCCATAGCGGCTAGATGCGCAAAGCCGGGGGCGCGTATTTTCAAGCGATAGGGTTTGTTGGCGCCATCGCTGACCATGTAAATACCGAACTCGCCTTTGGGATGCTCGACAGCCGAATAGGCTTCACCTTCGGGCACAGCAAAGCCTTCGGTGAAGAGCTTGAAGTGGTGAATCAGCTCTTCCATGTTGGATTTCATGGATTCACGATCTGGCGGGGCAACCTTGTGATTTGTGGTAATCACGGGGCCTGGGTTGACACGCAGCCATTCCACGCATTGTTTGATGATGCGGTTGGACTGGTTCATCTCTTCCATGCGAACCAAATAGCGGTCGTAGCAATCGCCCGTCTTTCCGATGGGGATGTCAAAATCCATGCGATCGTACACATCGTAGGGACGCTTCTTGCGCAGATCCCAAGCCACGCCTGAGCCCCTTAACATGGCACCGGTGAAGCCCAGATTTTTTGCACGCTCAGGGGTCACGATGCCGATGCCAACCGTCCGCTGCTTCCAAATGCGGTTGTCTGTCAAAAGCGTGTGGTACTCGGCCAAGCATTGGTCAAATCGCTGAGAGAAATCACCGATGAAGTCGAGCAAACTGCCTTGGCGGTTGTCGTTCATCTTAGCCAAGGCTTTGGCATTGCGCACTTTGTTGGCTTTGTATTGGGGCATCGTATCTGGCAGATCACGATACACGCCGCCCGGGCGGAAGTAAGCCGCATGCATGCGCGCACCGCTCACGGCTTCATACATGTCAAACAAATCTTCGCGCTCGCGGAAGGCATACAGCATGATCGCCATCGCGCCGCAATCCAGCCCGTGGCAGCCGACCCAAAGCAAATGGTTGAGCAATCGCGTGATTTCCGAATACATCACGCGGATGTATTGCGCACGCTCAGGCACTTCGATGCCCATCATCTTCTCGATCGTCAAGCAATAGGCATGCTCGTTGCACATCATCGAGACGTAATCCAGCCGATCCATGTACGGGAGGGACTGGATGTAAGTGCGCGTCTCACAGAGCTTTTCAGTAGCACGGTGAAGCAAGCCGATATGCGGGTCGGCACTTTGAATCACTTCGCCATCGAGCTCGAGCACAAGGCGTAACACCCCATGGGCTGCTGGGTGCTGTGGGCCAAAATTGAGCGTGTAGTTTTTGATCTCTGCCATCTTATTGCCCTGCATCAATGGGCTTGATACCACCGTAATTGTCTTCCCGGATGATGCGTGGCACGACTTCGCGCAGATCAATCGTCACTGGCTGATAGATTACGCGCTTCTTCTCTGCGTCATAGCGCATTTCAACGTGACCATTCATCGGAAAATCTTTGCGGAAGGGGTGGCCGATAAATCCATAGTCTGTGAGGATACGGCGCAGATCGTTGTGACCTTCAAAGACAATACCAAACAAATCGAAGGCTTCACGCTCATACCAATTCGCGGAGGACCAGACGTCCGTAACTGATGCAATCATGGGTAGATCATCATCAGTTGCATAAACCTTCAAACGCAGCCGCTGGTTTAGGCTGACCGACAGCAAATGCAAGACGACGCAATAGCGCGAACCATCATATGCACCGTCTTTGTACTGCGAATAATCAACGCCGCACAAATCGAGCAGTTGCTCATACTGACAGCCAGCGGCGTCGCGCAGCGTCGTGCAAGTGGCAAGATAGTCAGCAGCAGCGACAACGATAGTAACTTCACCCAGCTTATTGCTGAAGCGTTTAATTTGCGGACCCACAGCCGCTTGCACCGCTTCGAGCGTGGTTTGGGTTTCGACAACAAAGCTACTCATGGTCTTAGCGCCCCTCAAGCCCGAGCAATCGTCTGCGTACGACGAATCTTTTGCTGCAACTGAATGATGCCGTAGATCAAAGCCTCTGCCGTCGGCGGACAACCTGGGACGTAAACATCGACCGGGACGATGCGGTCACAACCTCGCACCACAGAGTAACTGTAATGGTAGTAGCCTCCGCCATTGGCACATGAGCCCATGCTAAGCACCCAACGCGGCTCGCTCATTTGGTCATAAACCTTGCGCAGCGCAGGTGCCATTTTGTTGCACAGGGTACCGGCAACAATCATCAAGTCAGACTGCCGTGGGCTTGGGCGAAAAACGATACCAAACCGATCCAAGTCATAGCGGGCGCAGCCGGCGTGCATCATTTCTACAGCGCAACAGGCCAAGCCAAACGACATCGGCCAGAGCGAGCCTGTTTTGGCCCAATTGACCACAGTGTCATAACTCGTGGTCATGAAGCCCTCTTTGAAAACGCCCTCAATCATTGCAAGCACTCCAAATCGCAATAGCCATCATTCATCTGAAACAGGCTTTGCAGCGGGAAACATATCCCATCACTCCCAATCCAGCGCACCCTTTTTCCATTCGTAGATGAAACCTACGACCAGGATCGCCAAGAACACCATCACCGACCAGAACCCCACCGGACCAATTTCACGCAAGGCGGCAGCCCAGGGAAACAGGAAGGCAATCTCCAAATCGAACAAAATGAAGAGAATGGCTACAAGATAGTAACGCACATCGAATTTCATGCGCGCATCTTCGAAGGCTTCAAAACCGCATTCGTAAGGGGAATCTTTGGCCGCATCAGGCCTGCGCGGGCCAAGAACGTACCCCAGTACCTGCGGAACAACTCCAACACCAATACCGACCAAAATGAACAGCAAAATCGGCAGGTATTCTTGAAGATTCATGTCGTGAGCTCAGGCTTGAATGCTTGAATTTCGAGGCGGTTATTCGGACAAGGCGACTCGGGTTGCACCCGAGTCGCCTTGTCATGTTTGGTGCCGACGGCGAGACTCGAACTCGCACAGCTTTCGCCACTACCACCTCAAGATAGCGTGTCTACCAATTTCACCACGACGGCTTGTCTGTTTGCAACTTGCCAGCGTGAGGAATTGCCAGCAACAAACAGCATTGAATTTTATCCCGAAATTCGCCCTAATTAGGGTAGACCCGAGCTAAATTTGAGAGCAGAACACCATTACTTGGTGGGTGCTGCTGGATTGGATGAGGGCACTGGCGACGGGGCAGGTACGGCGCTTGACTGCGCTGGCACCGCCGCAGGAGCCGCAGGCGCCACAGGAATGGACTGAGCACCAGAAGCGACCGGCGCAGCAGGTGCTGCCGGTGCATTGACCGTAGCCTTTTCAAGCACAGAGCCAGAACCCGCAGGACGCACCCCACTCGTGTAGGCAAGGCCGAGCGTGCAAACAAAGAAAACAGTTGCCAGAACGCCTGTCATCCGAGAGAGGAAGTTCGCGCTTCCCGAGGCCCCAAACAGACTACCCGAACTGCCTGACCCAAACGCTGCACCCATGTCGGCGCCCTTGCCGTGCTGCACCAGAATGAGCCCGATCATTACCAAGGCCGATAGTATTTGTACTGCAAACAGAATAGAGATAAGAACTTGCATGTTGAATTTCCGAAACAGGTGATATTTTACCGCTATAAACTTTATAGCATGATGATTGAATTAAAGACCACAGGCGGCAATGATGGCCATGAAATCAGGAGCCTTCAGCGATGCCCCACCAATCAAACCGCCATCAATATCCTTCTGCGCTAGCAGTTCCTTGGCATTTTGCGGGTTCATACTACCGCCATAGAGAATACGCACGCGCTGCTCGGCGGCCGGACTAGCTGCCTTCAGTTGTGCACGCAACACTGCGTGCACGATCTGGGCTTGCTCAGGAGAGGCTGTCTTTCCCGTGCCGATCGCCCAGACGGGCTCGTACGCGACAACAATTTCGCTGATGCAATGGCCGTTGTCATGAATCACGGCAGCCATTTGGCGCTTGACGACGGCCTCCGTTTGCCCGGCTTCGCGCTCTTGCAAAGTCTCGCCTACGCAGACAATGGGCGTGATACCCACTGCCAGAGCAGCTTTGGTTTTGAGGGCAACGGTTTGGCTTGTCTCGCCATGATAGGCGCGGCGCTCGCTGTGGCCAACGATGCAATAACGCACTCCAAACTCTTTGAGCATGCTGCCCGACACTTCGCCCGTGTAGGCACCACCGGTTTGCCAAGAGATGTCTTGTGCTCCTAATTCAATAGCATTTCGCGCAGACTCGTAGCCGGCCACATTGCTATTTTGATTTGAAGATGAGCGACCCATCAGGCTTGCAAGCTGTGCAAGATAAGGCGTCGGCACGCACACGGCCACATCGCAAGCAGGCGAACCGCCCGCTTGCTTGATGCCCGAAACCAGCGCGTTTATCAGCAATTCATTGGTCGCCAGTGACCCGTTCATTTTCCAATTACCGACAATGAGTTTTTTCATATCATGCATTCCAATCCAGCACGATTTTTCCAATGTGCTGATTGCTTTCCATGAGCGTGTGCGCCTGCGCGGCTTGCGCCGGTGTGAAGCTCTTATGGATGATGGGTTTAATCTTTCCAGCTTCAAGAAGCGGCCAGATTTTCCCTTTCAAACTCTCAGCAATCGCCGCCTTAAAAGCCAGAGGGCGCGGGCGCAGCGTGGAGCCGGTAATTTGCACACGACGGCGCAGCACTAAGCCTGCATTAAATTCCGCCTTCAAACCGCCCTGCACGGCGATGATCACCAGCCTGCCCTCTTCTGCGAGGCATTCAACTTCTTTCGCAACATAGCTGCCAGCGACCATGTCGAGAATCACGTTCACGCCGCCACTTTGTGCGTTTGACAAAGCACCGACCGCTGCAGTTACACCCGTCAATCGCTTGATCTCTTCCGCAAAGTCTTGTGTTTTGTAATTGATCGCGTGGTCTGCGCCCAGCTTCACGCAAGCTGCACATTTTTCGTCACTACCAGCGGTTGCATACACAGTCGCACCGAAAGCTTTTGCCATTTGAATGGCCGTTACGCCAATGCCACTCGTGCCGCCTTGGATCAAAATGCTCTCGCCACTTTTGAGCTGACCACGGTCAAATACATTGCTCCAGACGGTAAAAAACGTCTCCGGCAAGCTCGCCGCTTCCAGCATCGTCAAGCCTTTAGGGACGGCTAAGCATGAGCCCACCGGCGCAGCACAAATCTGCGCATAGCCGCCGCCAGCTACCAAAGCGCAAACCGCGTCTCCGATCTTGAAACCGGCCAGCTTCATCGCAGCCTCGTCGCCACCAATGATCTCGCCCGCTAGTTCCAAGCCGGGAATATCGCTCGCACCTGACGGCACAGGGTAGGCACCCATGCGTTGCAACACATCTGGTCTATTCACGCCCGAAGCAGCCACACGAATCAACACCTCACCCACGCCCGCAACGGCATCGGGCCGTTCCGCCAAACACAAGACATCGGGTGCGCCAAAAGCACTAATTTCAACAGCTTTCATCGTTCTTTAATGAGATTTAGACCTCTACCTGGCATGAAAACTGCGCGGAATGCTATACAAATAATAGCGTTCCGCACATTGTGCGAAGCCTACCCGAGTTGCTGCTGTTGTTGTGGCTCGCCACCGCCCGGGTTGCCGCCAACATTACCGTTTTCGCGTTCTTGACGGGGCGCACGATCTTCACGCGGCGGCCGGTCGCCACGAGGGCCACGATCACCACCACGATCATTGCGACGATCACCACCGAAGCCGCCGCGATCCCCACGATCAGAACGCTCTCGGAATTCGCGTGGCTCACGCTCTTCATAACCTTCAGGCTTGTCCAGCAGAGCCTTCATGGAAAGCTTCACGCGGCCTTTATCGTCAGTCTCCATGACCTTGACTTTGACAATCTGGCCTTCTTGCAGGTAGTCGGTGACTTTCTCCACGCGCTCGTAGGCGATCTGGCTGATGTGCAGCAGGCCGTCTTTGCCGGGCAGCAGGTTAACCAATGCACCAAATTCCAAAATCTTGGTGATGGGGCCTTCGTAAATCTTGCCGATTTCCACTTCTGCAGTGATGTCAGTAATGCGTTGCTTGGCAAAAGCGGCTTTGTCCGCGTCGGTCGAAGCAATGGTGATCGTACCGTCTTCGCCGATGTCGATCGTGCAACCGGTTTCTTCTGTGAGGGCGCGAATGGTGGCGCCGCCTTTGCCAATCACGTCACGGATCTTCTCAGGATTGATCTTCATCGTGTACAGGCGAGGTGCGAAATCGCTGACTTGCGTATTGGCCACAGCCATGGCTTCTTGCATCTTGCCCAGGATGTGCATGCGCGCTTCTTTGGCTTGCGCCAGAGCCACTTGCATGATTTCCTTGGTGATGCCTTGGATTTTGATGTCCATCTGCAAAGCAGTAACGCCGTTGGTGGTACCTGCCACTTTGAAATCCATATCGCCCAAGTGATCTTCGTCGCCCAAGATGTCGGTCAACACGGCAAAGCGGTTGCCGTCTTTGATCAAACCCATGGCGATGCCGGCCACGTGCGCTTTCATCGGCACGCCAGCATCCATCAAGCTCAAGCAGCCGCCGCAGACGGAGGCCATTGAAGAAGATCCGTTGGATTCAGTGATTTCCGAAACCACGCGCAGCGTGTACGGGAAATCTTCTTTGGACGGCAAAGCAGCGATCAGAGCACGCTTGGCCAAGCGGCCGTGGCCCACTTCGCGTCGCTTGGTCGAGCCCATGCGGCCAACTTCTCCCGTGGCAAACGGAGGCATGTTGTAGTGGAACATGAAGCGATCTTCGAACTCACCAGCCAAGGCGTCGATGCGCTGTGCATCGCGCTCGGTACCCAGCGTCGTGACGACCAAAGCCTGCGTTTCACCACGGGTGAACAATGCAGAGCCGTGCGTGCGGGGCAGCACGGAATGGCGGATCTCAATCGGACGCACGGTGCGCGTGTCGCGGCCATCGATGCGGGGCTCGCCAGCCAAGATTTGGCTGCGAACGGTACGCGCTTCGATGTCAAACAGCATGTTGTCGACCTTGACGCCATCAAATTCCACGCCCTGCTCTTTCAAGCCAGCTTTCGCAGCGGCATACACCTCGCGGCAGGCTTGGGTACGGGTTTGCTTGTTGCGGATTTGGTAAGCGGCTTTGATCTTCTCTTCAGCCAGTGCCACCACTTTCGCGGTCAGGTCTTCGTCTTTGACCTCGGGCGCCCAGGTACCGCTTTCAGCCCACAGTGGCTTACCGGCTTCGCGCACCAACTCATGAATCGCGTTGATCGCGATGCGGCTTTGCTCGTGACCGAACACGATGCCGCCGAGCATGATTTCTTCCGAGAGCTGATCAGCTTCTGATTCCACCATCAATACGGCCGCTTCCGTGCCGGCAACGATCAAATCCATCTTGCTGGTTTTCACCATCGTCATGGAAGGGTTGAGCACATATTCGCCATTGATATAGCCCACGCGCGCTGCGCCCACTGGGCCTGCGAACGGAATGCCAGAGATCGACAGCGCTGCACTGGACGCAATCAAGGCGGCCATATCGGCATCCACGTCTGGGTTAAGCGACAGGGTGTGGATCACCAAATGCACTTCGTTGTAAAAACCCTCGGGGAAAAGCGGGCGAATTGGGCGGTCGATCAGGCGGCTGGTGAGTGTTTCGTGCTCAGAAGGCTTGGCTTCACGCTTGAAAAAGCTGCCAGGGATCTTGCCAGCGGCGTATGTTTTCTCAATGTAGTCCACCGTGAGGGGGAAAAAATCTTGGCCAGGCTTGGCTGATTTGGATGCAACCACAGTAGCGAGCACCACGGTGCCTTCCATATCGAGCAGCACAGCGCCGGTGGCTTGGCGAGCAACTTCGCCAGTTTCCATCTTGACCGTGTGACGGCCCCACTGGAAGGTTTTGGTGACTTTATTGAACATCGTCATGATCTGTCTTTCTTTACAACACTATGATTTTTATAGCATTCTGCGCATATTCCATGACGCCGAATTACCTAAATCATCAAAAAAATGCATGCCCTGCACTGTTGGGCGGACAGTTTGAAGACGCATGAACGCGATGCCATTCCAGAGGTTTTCAAAGGCTTGACGACCTTTGGAATGACACAGCTCTCGCTCACAGTTTCTTCAAATTCTCCGGAAAATGAACTCTTAAACAATTCAAAAGTAAAAAACGCCTGAGGCCGTTTGCAGACTCAGGCGCTTAACACTTCAGGGCCTCTGTGGCAATTACTTGCGCAGACCCAGTTTGGCGATCAGCGCCGTGTAGCGGCTAGGATCTTTGCGTTTCAAATAGGTCAGCAAGCTCTTGCGCTGGGAAACCATGCGCAGCAATCCCCGGCGACCATGGTGGTCTTTCGCGTGCTCTTTGAAGTGAGGTGTAAGGTAGTTGATGCGTGCGGTGAGCAGTGCAACTTGCACTTCTGGTGAACCGGTATCCGCAGCGCCGCGCGCGTTGTCTTTGACAATTTCTGCCGTATTGATGGTCATGATTTTTCCTAGAAAGGAGGTTGAACGTGCGATCAGCGGCGACCATCGCCACTGTCGTGAAATTGCTACCCCAGCCGAAGCCAGAAGACGCAAAGCCTTGAATTATAACGCTTTTCCGTTCAAGTGGCGATCTGAGACCAAGCCATGACGGCAACCCCATCAAGCCGCCTATAATTTCAATTTCCAACGAGCGACTCATGACTAAATTTGTCTTCGTCACCGGCGGTGTAGTGTCTTCCTTGGGTAAAGGCATTGCGTCAGCTTCCCTGGCAGCAATCCTCGAATCGCGCGGCCTCAAAGTCACCCTCATTAAACTCGATCCGTATATCAACGTGGATCCGGGCACGATGTCGCCCTTTCAGCACGGTGAAGTCTTCGTCACGGATGACGGCGCAGAAACCGACCTGGATCTGGGCCACTACGAGCGTTTCGTTGAAACGCGCATGAAAAAGACCAATAACTTCACCACCGGTAAGATTTATCAATCCGTCCTAGAAAAAGAGCGCCGTGGCGATTATTTGGGCAAGACCGTGCAGGTCATTCCGCACGTGACCAATGAGATTCAAGAATTCATCAAGCGCGGCGCAGGTGTCGGCACCCCCGATGCCGTGGATGTGGCGATCGTCGAAGTCGGCGGCACGGTCGGCGACATTGAATCCCTGCCGTTTTTAGAAGCTGCGCGCCAACTGTCCCTGCGTGCAGGTGTGGGCAACACGGCTTTTGTGCATCTCACCTATGTACCGTTCATCAAAGCCGCTGGCGAGCTCAAAACCAAGCCAACCCAGCACACCGTACAAAAGCTGCGCGAAATCGGTATTCAGCCCGACGCTCTGCTCTGCCGCGCTGACCGCAAAATTCCGGAAGACGAAGCCGACAAAATCTCGCTCTTTACCAACGTCCAGCCTTGGGGCGTGATCAGCATGTGGGATGTGGATACGATCTACAAAGTCCCGCGCATGCTGCATGAGCAGGGGCTCGATGGCCTGATCTGCGACAAGCTGCGCCTGAACACGCCGCCCGCCAAGCTCGCCCGCTGGGACAACTTGGTCTATGCTGTCGAGCATCCGCAAGCCGACGTGAGCATCGCCATGGTGGGCAAGTATGTGGATTTATCTGACAGCTACAAATCACTCAATGAGGCTTTGAAGCATGCAGGCCTGAAAAACACGGCCCGCGTGAACATCGAATACATTGATTCCGAGACGATTTCTGCGGACAACGTGGCGCAATTGGCCAAATTTGATGCGGTGCTCGTGCCTGGCGGCTTCGGCGCGCGCGGCGTAGAAGGCAAAATTGCCGCCGCAAAATTCGCCCGAGAAAACAAAATTCCCTATCTAGGCATCTGCCTCGGCATGCAGGTCGCCACCATCGAATATGCCCGCAATATGGCTGGCCTCAAAGATGCCAACAGCACCGAGTTCGCGCCTGACTGTCCGCATCCCGTGATCGCCCTCATCACCGAATGGAAAGACAAAGACGGCAGCATCCAAAAGCGCAATGAAAAATCCGATCTCGGCGGCACCATGCGCTTGGGTGCGCAAAGCTCAGATGTCGTAAAAGATACGCTTGCACACAGCATTTATGGCGACGTGGTGACAGAGCGCCATCGGCACCGCTATGAAGCGAATGTGAATTACCTCGACACCCTGCGCAAAGCGGGCTTGGTGATTTCTGCTCTTACGCAGCGTGAGCAGCTCACCGAAATCGTGGAACTGCCGCAAAGCGTGCATCCTTGGTTCATCGGCGTGCAGTTTCACCCCGAGTTCAAATCAACACCATGGGATGGCCACCCGCTCTTCAATGCTTTCGTCAAGGCTGCGCTGGACCATCAGAGTAATGGCAAAGCCTTGAAGCCCGTGGCGGCTAGCAAATCGGCC
>JANPAK010000205.1:0-6236 GCA_031429925.1 Variovorax sp. | reverse complement strand
ATGGACGCCTGCGACATTGCTCGAAAAAATGGAGCAACAACCATTGTGATTACGTCGACAGGATCGCCACTAGCCAGCGCGGGGCACATCCATCTCGCGGCCGACCACCCTGAGGGCTATGACCGCTACAGCCCCATGGTGTCGCGCCTGCTCCATTTTCTCATGATTGACATTCTGGCCACCAATGTGGCACTGCGCATCGGCGGCGAAAAGTTGCAGCCGATGCTCAAGGAAATGAAGCACAACCTGCGCAATAAGCGCTACGCCTGATCGTCCGCCCGCTTTGTGGTGCGAGGCATGAGAAAATCGCGGTTATGAATCGCGACTACAAAATTGCTCCCTCTATTCTTTCCGCCGACTTCGCCCGTTTGGGCGATGAAGTCAAGGCCGTTCTGGCTGCTGGTGCGGACTGGGTTCACTTCGACGTGATGGACAACCACTACGTCCCCAACCTCACCTTTGGCCCGATGATCTGCCAAGCCATCAAGCCGCATGCCGTTAAGCCTGATGGCAGCAAGGCTGTGATGGACGTGCATTTGATGGTCGAGCCCGTGGATGCACTGGCCGCCGCATTTGCCGATGCTGGCGCAGACTACATCAGCTTTCACCCCGATGCCTCGCGACATGTGCATCGCAGCATTCAGGTGATCAAAGGTAAAGGCTGCAAAGCCGGTCTGGTTTTCAATCCTGCCCAAGAGCTCGATGTGCTTGATTGGGTGATCGACGATATTGACTTGATTCTGATCATGAGCGTGAACCCTGGATTTGGCGGTCAATCTTTCATTGAAAGTGCTTTGCGCAAAATCGAAGCCGTGCGCAAGCGCATTGATGCATCGGGCAAGGACATTCGCTTGGAGGTTGATGGTGGCATCAAGCCAGACAATATTCGACGTGTCGCCGATGCAGGCGCCGATGCTTTTGTGGCAGGCAGTGCCATTTTCGGCAAACCCGATTACAAAGCGGTCATTGACAGCATGCGCTTGGCGTTGAAGTAGATCGCTATGACACTTGATATCGACGCCGTGATCGTCGACTTAGACGGCACCATGGTGGACACTTTGGGTGATTTCGACCTTGCGTTAAATCGCATGCTGGCCGACTTCGATTTACCAAGCGTTGACCGCACTTTCATTGAGGCAACGGTGGGCAAGGGTAGCGAACACCTGATCCGTAGCACCCTGAATTACGTGAGGAATCAGCCTCTAGGCCAAGCTGATATTGCGCAAGATGCTATCCCATTGGTAGCATATGAAGAGGCTTGGCAAAGCTATCAAGCGCATTATCTGGCGTGCAATGGGCATGCCAGCGCGGTATATCCGGGCGTCATTGAAGGATTGCGGGGCCTAGCAGAACGTGGTTTGAAAATGGCGTGCCTGACGAACAAACCCTTGGCTTTCGCCCAACCGCTTCTCAGAGCAAAAGGCTTAGAGGGTTTCTTCAGTCAGGTGTTCGGAGGCGACTCATTTGAGCGCAAGAAACCAGACCCCCTGCCGTTGCTCAAAACCTGCGAGGCATTGGCAACGTCGCCTCAACGCACCTTGATGATTGGTGATAGCAGCAATGATGCGCTCGCCGCCCATGCTGCCGGTTGCCCAGTGATGTTGGTGACCTACGGCTACAACCATGGGCACGACATTCGCCAAACCCCCGCAAATAGCCACATTGACGCCCTGACGCAAGTGCTCGCCTTGTTGTCCTGAGCGATGAAAAAGGCCGGCGAATGCCGGCCTAAAGCAGCGCGAGTTCGCTTCCTAGTTCATATTTGTGTTGGCAGTAGACTGCTCGCCGAGCAAGGCTTTACGCAACGCCTCATCGGCGGGCTTGCCGCCAAACCAAATTTTCAACATGGCAGGTGCGAAATCAGGCTCTTTAATGTCGCCTTGCAGCTTTCCTCGAAATGTGATTTGCAGACCGGTTGGCAGGAAATCCATGGTGATCACCTCGCCTTTGGCAAAGTCTTTGCCCTCAGAGAAGACTTCTCCCATTTTGACCAGAGGAAAAATTAGTTTGCTCATTTCCGCCTTGGACACATTTTCTTCAATGCCTTTGGTGAAGAGCTTGCCCAAATCACTACTCTTCACATCTCGCAGGGCAACGATCACCAAGCGTTTGGGGGTTTTTGAAGTCAACACATCTTCATTTTTGGGCATCTTACCGGCCGTGTAGAAGCCTGCTACGTAGACTTTGAAAACCGCTCGCATGCGCACACCGGCGCCGTTAAGCTGCAGTTTCTGCCCAGCTACCGTCACTTCAGGGTCAAGCTTGATCCCTGCCAAAGTGGTTTGTGCGCTAGCAGGCACAGTCGCAAACGCTGCGAAGGCCGCGCAACAAAGATTCAAGAAAAGCTTGCGATGCATCAATGGTCTCCTTATGTAAATAGCACGATCGTTCAAAAGTAACCATTTAGTATCGCTTGAACGACAGTTTTTCGGCATCGGATTAACCCTGTGAATACTTTTTGAGTAGGCGCGGTTGTCTCGTCTGCTACACTTTCCCCATGTTCAATCTAAGCCATATCGCCTTAGACACTCTGCCCGCCCTCCCTGCGCAGAGTTTTGTCGTTTGGCGGGGGGCTTGGCTGTGGCGTCGGCCATCCAGCTACCGTTAATGTCTGCAGCGCAACGCTGCACCCGTGGCATCGCTGTTGAGGTATGCCGAATCCGTTGAACTGATCTGCGTATTTTCCTTTCCACGCAGACTTGTGGAGATCCCCCGCCATGATGACCGAACTTGAATTCAAATCCCTGCGTGATGCGGGCTACAACCGCATCCCCTTGGTTGTCGAGGCCTTTGCCGATCTTGAGACACCCCTGTCGCTTTACCTCAAACTCGCTCATGGCAAGCAACAGGGCAAATACAGCTTCCTTCTCGAATCGGTTGTCGGCGGGGAACGTTTTGGTCGCTACAGCTTCATTGGTCTGCCAGCCCGCACCCACCTGCGTGCAACCGGTTTTGGAGCAATCGCCAAAACGCAAGTCATCACCGATGGGCAAGTTGTCGAGACCATCGCTGGCAATCCCCTAGAAGCCATCGCAGCGTTTCAAAGCCGCTTTAAAGTTGCCCTGCGGCCAGGGTTGCCCCGGTTTTGCGGAGGCCTAGCAGGATATTTCGGCTACGACACCGTGCGCTACATCGAGAAGAAGCTAGAAGCGACCTGCCCACCTGACACGCTGGGCTGCCCAGACATCATGCTGCTGCTGACCGAGGAGTTGGCCGTCATTGACAACCTGTCTGGAAAGCTCTACCTCATTGTCTATGCTGATCCCTCGCAATCGGAGTCTTACGCGGTAGCCAAGCGACGTTTGCGCGAGCTCAAAGATCAATTGCGCTACAGCGTCACGGCACCCGTCGTCAAAGCCACGCAAGACTACCCCGTCGAGCGAGAGTTCTCCAAAGCCGACTATCTCAAGGCTGTCGAGCGTGCCAAGGAATTGATTGCGGCGGGAGACTTTATGCAGGTGCAGGTCGGCCAGCGCCTGAAGAAGCGCTTTACCGAGTCGCCACTGTCGCTCTATCGCGCACTGCGCTCCCTCAATCCCAGCCCCAACATGTATTACTACAACATGGGCGACTTCCATATCGTTGGCGCATCGCCAGAGATCTTGGTTCGGCATGAGCATACGTCCGACGGTCAAAAAATCACCATTCGACCCCTGGCCGGAACACGTCCCAGAGCCAGCAACGTTGAAGAAGACAAGGCACGCGAAAAGGAATTACTCACCGATCCCAAGGAGCGCGCCGAGCACGTGATGCTGATTGACCTTGCAAGAAATGATATTGGCCGTATTGCCAAGATCGGTAGTGTGAAGGTCACTGAAGCTTTCGTTGTTGAGCGCTACAGCCATGTGATGCATATCGTGAGCAACGTCGAAGGCATGTTGAAAGACGGCATGACGCAAACCGACGTACTCAAAGCCACCTTCCCCGCAGGCACGCTGACGGGTGCCCCCAAAGTGCACGCGATGGAACTGATCGATCAGTTAGAGCCCACCAAACGCGGCATCTATGGCGGAGCCTGCGGGTACTTAAGCTTTGCTGGTGATATGGATGTCGCCATCGCCATCCGCACCGGCATCGTCAAAGATAATATGCTTTACGTGCAGGCTGCAGCTGGCGTTGTCGCCGATTCCGTCCCTGAACTGGAATGGAGAGAAACCGAAGCTAAGGCACGCGCTTTGCTACGGGCCTGTGAATTGGTTGAGGAAGGGTTGGAATGAAAATCTTGAATACCCCTACCGAACTTCCGGACGCGAACGATGCAAAAATGGCGCGAAAAACGCAAAGCAGTGACCAAAATTTTGACGAAGATTTTTCGCACGACATTATCGGCGCTGCCGTTGAAGTTCAGAGAGTTTTGGGGGTGGGCTTGCTAGAGAGCGCCTACGCTTCGGCGCTGGCGATTGAACTGAAAGAACGCGAACTGTTTTTTGAGAAAGACGTACCGATTGCTGCTTCATACAAGGGCTATTCGCTAGGAACCGCCTATCGCGCGCACTTCATTGTTGAAGAATCAGTCCTTATTGAACTCAAAACCGCTGATGCGCTGACTGAACTGCACAGGGCGCAGCTGCTGTCTCACTTGCGCTTGTCGGGCTTGAAACTGGGATTGCTCATTAACTTCAATGCCTTCCCCGTTGTCAAAAACATCCAACGATTGGTCAACAAGCTATGAAACTCTTAATGATCGACAACTACGACAGCTTCACCTACAACATCGTTCAATACTTCGGAGAGCTCGGCGCTGAAGTCATTGTTCATCGCAACGATGAAGTCTCGGTTGCACAACTTGAGGCTCTGTTCCAAGCCCAAGCATTTGACCGGCTTTGCATTTCGCCCGGGCCTTGTTCGCCCAAAGAGGCGGGGATCTCGGTGGCTGTCATTGAGCATTTCAAAGGCAAGCTGCCGATCCTAGGCGTGTGCCTCGGCCATCAGGCGATTGGCTACGCTTTTGGCGGCACGATCGTTCGTGCGCAAGAGCTGATGCACGGCAAAACCAGTGTGATCACGACAACGCAGGAAGGCGTTTTCAAAGACTTACCCCAGCAATTCACGGTTAACCGCTATCACTCGCTCGCCATTGAACGAAGCACCTGCCCCAAAGAGCTGGTCGTTACGGCGCAAACCGACGATGGCGAAATCATGGGTGTCCGCCACAGCGGCTATGCCCATGATGTGCGCATCGAGGGCGTACAGTTCCACCCCGAAAGCATTCTGACGGAGCATGGGCACGCCATGCTCAAGAACTTTTTGCTATGAAGACGATCGACCTACGCAGCGATACGGTGACGAAACCCACGCCTGCGATGCGCGAGGCGATGATGGCTGCGCCCTTGGGCGACGACGTTTTTGGCGACGATCCGAGCGTCAATGCGCTGCAGGAAAAGATCTCGGCTATGCTGGGTTTTGAGGCGGCATTGTTCTTACCGACGGGAACGCAGAGTAATTTCTGCGCAATTCTCGCCCACTGCCAGCGCGGTGATGAATACCTCGTTGGTCAGATGGCGCATTGCTATCGCTGGGAAGGCGGCGGCGCGGCGGTTCTGGGCAGCGTACAACCCCAGCCGATTGCGCATGCACTTGACGGCACGCTGCCCTTAGCCGACATTGAGGCGCAAATCAAACCCGATGATGCGCATTTCGCGCGGACTCGCCTGCTTTGTTTAGAGAACACACTGGGCGGCAAGCTCTTGCCCCTGGATTACGTCAAGGCGGCCACGGGTCTAGCGCGCAGCAAAGGCTTGGCCACGCATCTGGACGGTGCGCGGCTTTTCAATGCTGCTACCGCCCAGTATTTTCGTAAAAATAGCGCAAACCCCCAGATAAAGACTGCGCAAGATGCTATAAAAATCGAAGCGGCATCGATCACTCAGCAGTTCGATTCAGTCAGCGTTTGTTTCAGCAAGGGCTTAGGCGCACCCATCGGCTCAGCGCTGTGCGGCAGCAAGGCGCTCATCCAAAAGGCCCATCGCATCCGAAAAATGGCTGGTGGCGGCATGCGTCAAAGTGGCATGTTGGCGGCCGCCGCCATCTATGCCCTCGATCATCATCTCGCGCGCCTTGAGCAAGATCACGCGTTGGCGCGGCGCCTAGGCGATGCCTTGGGCCAAATTGAAGGCCTCAGCGTCGAGCCAGTGCACAGCAACATTGTGTTTGTCGATGTCCACGAGCCACTGAAAGCAAAGGCGGCGGGTTTGATCGCGCACTTGGCATCGCACGGAATCCTTGCAACTGGCTTG
>JANPAK010000204.1:0-9387 GCA_031429925.1 Variovorax sp. | reverse complement strand
CGATTTTGATCTGAGCGACGTGATGTTTGTCGCCACATCCAATTCGATGAACATTCCGCCCGCGCTACTCGATCGCATGGAAGTGATTCGCCTGTCAGGCTACACCGAAGACGAAAAAATCAGTATCGCGCTACGTTATTTGTTGCCCAAGCAATTGGGAAACAACGGAGTTAAAGCCACTGAGCTGGATGTGACGGAATCAGCCGTGCGCGACATCGTGCGCTACTACACCCGCGAGGCTGGAGTGCGCTCGCTTGAGCGCGAGTTGTCTAAGATTTGCCGCAAGGTTGTCAAAGGCATCTTGCTCAAGAAATACACAGATCAAGTGATCGTCAGCTCAGAGAATTTGAGCGACTTTGTGGGCGTTCAAAAATACAACTATGGCCGTGCTGAGCAAGCCAGCCAAGTGGGCCAAGTCGTGGGTTTGGCTTGGACGGAAGTAGGCGGCGACCTGCTGACCATTGAAGCGGCCATCATGCCTGGTAAGGGTGTCACCACACGCACTGGCTCGTTGGGCGATGTGATGAAAGAGTCCGTGGAAGCGGCTCGCACAGTGGTGCGTTCGCGCTCTCGTCGCTTAGGCATCAAGGATGAGATGTTTGAGAAAAAAGATGTGCACATCCACGTGCCCGATGGCGCAACACCCAAAGACGGTCCAAGCGCCGGTATTGCTATGACCACGGCCATTGTCTCTGCTCTGACTGGCATCCCGGTGAAAGCCTCGGTGGCCATGACCGGCGAGATCACATTGCGTGGCGAAGTCACTGCCATCGGTGGCTTGAAAGAAAAACTCCTGGCGGCCTTGCGCGGCGACATTAAAACCGTGCTGATTCCCGAAGAGAACGTCAAAGACTTGGCCGACATTCCAGAGAATGTGAAAAACGGCATGGAAATCATTCCCGTGAAATGGATTGACCAAGTGCTGCAAGCCGCGCTCGAGCGCATGCCTGTGCCGCTAACGGACGAAGAAATCGCTTCGATGGATGCGGTGGTTACCGCAAGCACGAAAGAAAAATCTGCAGAGAAGACGAAGGTCGTTAAGCACTGAAAGTTTGCTGCTATAATTTGGCTCTCTCGCGGGAATAGCTCAGTTGGTAGAGCGCAACCTTGCCAAGGTTGAGGTCGAGAGTTCGAGACTCTTTTCCCGCTCCAGTTCTTTAAAAAGGGAAGCCTAGCTTCCTTTTTTGCTTTCAAGTGTTGGTTCAGTGCTGATGTGGTTAAGATGAGCACTGAATCGGTAGACGAAAAGTTCTTGGCGCGATAGCAAAGCGGTTATGCCCCGGATTGCAAATCCGGTTAGCCCAGTTCGACTCTGGGTCGCGCCTCCAGATTTCCAGCGTGAAATCGTCACGCCTCGGCTCTGCTCGGGGCGTTTTTGTTTGACAATCTAGCTAATCAAGATAGCAGCCTCGATGGTGAAATAGGTAGACACAGCGGACTTAAAATCCGCCGCTTCGTTCATAGCGGGCGTACCGGTTCGATTCCGGTTCGAGGCACCAACTTTTCAATAGCTCGCATCCTCGCACCCAAGAAGCATGCCACCCCAAAGCCGCAGCAACCAAAGCGCGCCCTTGGGCTAGCTTGGATAGCGGTTTAAGCACTAAAAATATACACATTCCACGGCCAACGTAATAAACTATATCTATGGCCTCACCTGACACCCCCTTTGAAATCCATATCCATGGCGATGTTCCGTTGCGCCCTGATGTCAGCTATGCGCAGCTCGAAGAGGCTTTGAAGCCGGTTTGGTCGTACGCTGGTGCTAAGACAATGGCCAAAGGTGCGATCAGCGCCTACGACGAAGAGCCAGGCATACGCGTCGACGACAAGACCCATGTTCTTCAAATGTGCTGGACGGTGGCAGCCCGCGAGAATTTCCGCAATAACCTCGAAGAGATGTGCATGAACCTCAATGAGCTGGCTTCTGCCGGCGCGGCGATTGAGATCAGCATCTACGATACCGAATTCGATGAGGAAGATGACGAAGGCGATGAAGGCGAAGACACAGAATCACGCGATGATTTCCTCATGCTGTTCGTCGGCCCAACGCCCGGCGACATCATGCAGGTGCAGCGCGACATGTTGATTGATGATGTCAGCGCTGTCATGGAGCGACATTTTGACAAGAGTGATCTTGACCCGGTCATTGTCGAAATTGACAAACTGTTTACCAACCGCTTTAACGCCATGATTGACTCGCTCACCATTCCGCGCAGCATTCGGGGTGGGCCAGGCGCTGCGGGCGGCGGCCTTGGGGGACATGGCGGCGGTCGAAAGCCACGTCATTTGCACTGACCCAATCGTGGTCTAGGCAGGGATTCAGTGCGAAAATTCGGCTATGCAAGTCCACACACTTTTCAATTTATTCTGCAAACGCGTTGCCGCCATCGCTTGCTTGATGTTCTTGTTCTCTGCGTTTCCAACGTTTGCGCAAGAATCCAACGTGCTTGGCCTGCCTCCGATACCACAACCCAAGCCCGGTGCTGCAGGTGCCTTGCCAAGCAACCCTTCAGCCAAGGCACCGACACCAACCGGCGCGCGCACCACTCGGGACGCCATCACGGGTGAAATGGGCTTGCAGCACAGTGCGCTGAACGGCACAGGGCGGCTCATCGCAACAACCCGCGCCACCTTCACCACCGCAGGCGCGCGCGGCACAGCTATTGAAACTGCTTTGCTGGTGCAACGTGAGTTGAGCCAAGCCTGCGGCAAGCAGTGCAAGCCACTGAAAATGCCTCCGCCCAAAATCCTCAGTACGGGTCAACTGGAATTTGAATTGACGTTCGCGCCGCTCCATCAGCATCTCACCCAGGCTCAATTTTTGGCCGCGCTCCAAGGCAAGCCGCTCAATCTGAGCCCCGAGCAGCTGATTGCACCAGCGGCCGCATCGGCATCGCCCGCCACGATGCCAACGGCCAGCGTTACGGCTAAGTGAACCCAAACCAGGTCGAGGCGGGCCGGCCATGACGATTGATGAAGCGCTTCGACAAGGCCAAGTCAGTGTGCTGGAAGCGGCGCTTCGGCGGGTGTGCTACGAAAGCACCTTGCCAGCTGCGGCGGGCCAACAAGCCGTTCAGGTATTGCGACATTTCAGACAAAACCTATATCAGGCCCAGAGAGAATCTGTGCTGAGTGCTACGTTTTTCGTAGCGGATGCGAGTCAACTGGCAAGGAGCGTTGATGCATTCCTGCAGGCTGCGCCCGCGCCACGCGTCGGCGCGCCACCCAAAATCATCATCGCACCCCACGCCGGTCATATCTACAGCGGCCAAACCGCTGGCAAGGCCTATGCCCTGCTCGCCGCCCATGCTTCGAAGATTCGCCGCGTCGTGATGTTTGGCCCCGCGCATAGGGTGTATTTTCAAGGCATCGCCCTCCCCGGCGCGGGCAGCTTTGCCACGCCACTCGGTGCCATGCCATTGGACACGTTGGGCTTCGATGCCATTGCCGATCTGCCCTTCATCAGCACCCGGCCAGATGCGCACGCCCAAGAGCACAGCCTTGAAGTGCATGTGCCCTTCTTGCAGCGCTCTCTGCCGCAGGCTAGCCTTGTGCCCCTGTTGGTGGGCGATGCGCCGCGCGAGGCGGTGGCTCAGGTGATGCAACGCTTGTGGGGCGATGCAGACACGGTCTTTGTGATCAGCACCGATCTTTCGCACTTCCACAGCTACCCTGAAGCCAATGCGATCGACGCAGCCAGTTGCGCCAGAATCATGGCGTTCGATGCCAGCCTGAGCCATGATCAAGCTTGCGGCGCAACTCCGGTCAATGGCGCCTTATTGCTCGCAAGCGATCTCGCCATGCGCATCACCCAGATCGAGCGGCTCAACTCAGGCGACACCGCCGGCAACAGCCCCCAGGGCCGTGAGCGTGTCGTGGGCTACGCCAGCTTTGCACTTTATGAAAACTCAAGCAACAACGAAGATGCTATTGATTCAATAGCATCTAGCGCAGTAAATACCTTGCCCCTTGGTCATTTCTCTGCAGATCATTCACTGCTGAACGCCTCCCAAGGCGCACAGCTCGTACAACTTGCGCGGCAGCAATTGCAGCTGCACATCGCGGGCGAAACCTCAGAGCCACTCGACACTAGCGCTTTGCAAATGCCCGGCGCCAGCTTCGTCACACTCACCCGGCAAGGTCAATTGCGCGGCTGCATCGGCTCTTTGCAAGCGCATCGCCCGCTCGCGCAAGACGTGCAAGCCAACGCCCTGGCTGCCGCCCTGCGCGACCCACGCTTTCCACCCGTCGACGCGCAAGAGTTGCCGCATCTCAAAGTCGAAGTCTCCGTGCTCACCGCGCCTCAGCCGCTCCTGCACGCCAATGAGTCCCACGCGCTGTGGCAGTTGCGCACCGGCATCGATGGACTGATCTTCGAAGCCAACCATCAGGGTCAGATGTATCGCAGCACCTATTTGCCCCAAGTCTGGGAGCAAATCCCTGAGCCCCGAGCCTTTTTGTCGCATCTCAAAGTCAAAGCCGGCCTGCCCTTTGATTTTTGGTCTCCCACTGTAAAGCTCTCGCGATACGAAGTGCAGAAATACCATGAGTGACTTGGCCACCTCGGCTCAGGCAATGGGTCACCCTGCGCAGTGGTGGCACGCCTTGCCCGATGGCCGCATCCAATGCGATCTGTGCCCGCGCGAATGCAAGCTGCATACGGGGCAAAAAGGCTTGTGCTTTGTGCGCGAGCGGGTGGACGATCCCCACGGATCGCGCATGGTGCTCAGCACCTATGGGCGCTCCAGCGGCTTTTGCGTGGATCCGATCGAGAAAAAGCCGCTCAATCATTTCTACCCCGGCTCAGGCATCTTGAGCTTTGGCACGGCGGGTTGCAATCTCTCCTGCAAATTTTGCCAAAACTGGGACATCTCCAAGAGCCGCGATACCGACAAGCTCGGCCAATCGGCCTCACCCGCGCAGATCGCCAACGCCTGCGGCGAGCTCAAGCGCCACGGCATCGACGTGCAATCAGTGGCCTTCACCTACAACGATCCAGTGATCTTCGCTGAATACGCGATGGATGTGGCCGATGCCTGCCGCGCGCAGGGCATTCATAGCGTGGCCGTGACTGCAGGCTATATGCACGAAGCGCCGCGCCGCGCGTTTTACGCCAAGATGGATGCAGCCAACGTCGACCTCAAAGGCTTCACCCAAGCGTTTTATCGCGATCTCTGCGCTGGCGACTTGCAACCCGTGCTCGACACCCTCGTGCACATTCGCCACGCTACGAATTGCTGGCTAGAAATCACAACCCTGCTGATCCCCGGCGCGAACGATTCAGATCAAGAGATCGAAGCCCTCGCCAAATGGATCGAGCGCGAGCTCGGCACCGATGTGCCCCTGCACTTCACCGCCTTCCACCCCGATTTCAAGCTCACTGACAGAGCTGCAACGCCGCCCGACACTGTGCAACGCGCCCGGCAGATCGCCCTGGCCTGCGGTTTGCAGCATGTCTACACCGGCAATATTCACGACGCCGAGGGCGGCACCACGCATTGCACGGGCTGCCAGACGCCTCTCATCGTGCGCGATTGGCATCACATCGAGCGCTATGCCCTGAACTACAACGCCTGCCCGAGTTGCGGCAAAGCCTTGGCGGGGCGATTTGCCGCGCATCCGAATGGCTTCAAGCAGTTGGGCAGGAAGCGTATTCCTGTGAGCTTTGCGCAGTAAGCTTTACCGGCCTGCTGCACGGCGACCATTAAAAAAAAGCCACCCGAAGGTGGCTTGAGCGATCACTGGCCAATGGCCAGCGTGGCAGATTCTCACTGGTCGTTGCCGCCGTAAAACCTGAATTGGCGGCCATTTCCAGCGTTGCTTGAAGGATTCGCATAGCGGGTGTATTGCACATCAATGTTGTCGTACTGGAATTCAATCTTCTTATCGCCATTGGAGTACAGATATTCTTCGTAATAGCCATAGACAGTACCGCCAAGCGTGGGCAATGCAAATGCCACCGGGGTGTGCGTGCTCGCATTGAGTGAACTGCCTTGCCCAAACTGTGCGGTATCCAGGTTAAAGCTGATGAATCGAGCGAAGGTGCCAGTGCGGCCCGAATCCCAACTCACAATGCTACCGGTTTGCGTGTGAGAGCCGCCGATACTTGGACTAATATTCACAGTCCCGGTGCTGCCCGTAACAATATTGCTGACCACACGCGCTTGGCTCAATGGCTGCTCAAGCGTCATGGTGACCGTTGTGGGGCCTACCGTGCAAGAGTCAGAACTGTATGCGGCACCAGAGGCTGGATAACTGGCGAACCCACTGTTGTTGTAAATGTACATATATCTGGCATCTGCCGTACTGTAGTCCACCTCAAGATACGTGCTTGATCCAGCGTCGCCATAGACTTCGCGGTAATTGGTCTCTGCAAAGTTGATGCGCCCCAGCTCAGCGACCGTGGCCGTGCCCAGCGCGCCAGAAAACACCATATCGCCATTGCTTGAAATAACCACCGTCGCCGATGTGATGGGGGTATTGCCCGAACCCATATAGCGATTGCAACCCGATAGGGCAAAACTCTTAGAGGCTTGACCCGTGGGCACAAGCATATTTGCGCTGGCAAATGGCGATTCAGCGCGACCCGCCTGCTGCGTACTACCACCGCCGCAAGCAGCGAGCACAGCCACAGCGCAAGCCGCGAGCCAAGATTTGTAAAAAGATGAGTGCATGGCAATCCTTTGAGTAAGTGAATGAAAACTGGGTTTGTCTTTTTCACAAACCGCAGCGCGATATTAATGGCGCAGCAAGTAAAAAAACCAACTCTCAATGCCTCCACCCTTTGAAAAACACAATATTTGTGAAATATTCCCAAATTTATGTGAAATATTCCCAAATATTTACACTCCAAGAGAATCTTGCAAATCAAGCAGGCGAAGTCGTGCTGCGCCGATCAGGCGATGCAGATTTTTTGATTTTGCGTCTCAGCAAGGTCCGCCGACAGGCGCATTCAATGGCGATGACCGTGCCCGCACGCGCACATACGCACGCACGCCTGCGACGACTCGTCGCATCACGGGAAAAGAGACGCCGCCTCGATTGCGGCTTACTTGCGCTCTATGCTGGTGGCCACGACCAGACTGTCTTTCTTGACCCCAACGATGCGCACGCGCATGCCCGGGCGCAGGCCATCGAGCACGATTTCAAATGCAGAGGAAAGGCTGCGTGCATCAAAGCGCTGCCCGCGTACGGTGATATTACCGATACCGGCCATCGCTTCGATCACACCCTCCACGTCCACCAATTTCAACTCCTGATCGGAGATGGCTTTCACTTGACTGGCGACCAGCGTGCCAGCGCTCCATTGCCCCTGCACCTCTAGGCGCATACCCACGGTGATGGTGGCACCTGCTGGGATGAGATCGACGCCGCTGACGTCCACCACGGTCGCGCCCAGAGTCAACCGGGTCACCCGATCCGGTGAACCGGGGCGAGTGGCCAATATGCTGGAGACGACGCCCTGCACTTCGGCGTAACCGGTGCTGGCGCTGGTGCTGCCCGCTTCAGCCAACAGCGTTGCTTGAACTACGGTAAGAGTGACTTCTGCGGCTTCCGTGATCGTGCCCATCACACGAACCAGTTGCCCATCCACCAAACCGCTGGGTGCATTGGCCAGCGTCATGCCATTGAGCGCAAGTTTGCTGCCGCGCACGCTCACTTTGCCCGTGCTGACGGTGTTTTGTGGCGCTTTCAATAACTCCAAGCGAGTGACGATCCATTGAGAATAGTCCACGCTGGCGGGAAGACCCCAAACCTTGATCACAGAGTCGGATCTCAGATCCGCTAAGGATCCGACGCCAGCAAACACCGTGCCGGCATTTACGACGAAGCTCATACCGGCTAGCCTGATCGTGTTGGGTAACTGAATCTCCTTGGCCAAGCCCTGAGCCACAGACCACAGCTCGATGCTGGTAGCCGTACCCTGGTTGCTGATCGTCGGCGTGGCACTGATCGGTACAGTCAACTGTGTACCAATGACTTTTGCCGTCATGCCTAAGCTCAAGGCACTGCTGCTTTCGACGACGCCATCGATTTGCACTTGAGCAACCGAATCGTCGTAGCGTGTGCCATTGACAATCACACTGCCAAAGCCGTTAACGGGGCCCGAGGCTGTGATTCCGGTCCCGCCTGTGCCGGGCAAAGAGGCGGTGGTGAAACCGCCCCCGCAGCTGCTCAAAGCAAGCAAAGCAACCCAGCACAGGGTATGGCTCACGATCCAGCCCAGCGCTTGCTTGTGACGTTTGATTGAAAAGCTCATGATTTGATCTTGGTTGGGGAAGCTTTGGCCTTTGACTTGGCTTTGGGCGCGGTGGGCATCTCAGCGGAATGAAAATACATGCCAAAGCGCACACGATGGTGGGCGTCAGGCTTCTTGCGGCTGCG
The DNA here is from genome assembly GCA_031429925.1 of Variovorax sp. Lineage (GTDB taxonomy): Bacteria > Pseudomonadota > Gammaproteobacteria > Burkholderiales > Burkholderiaceae_C > JANMDU01. Next base: position 1,002 of record JANPAK010000204.1, on the reverse strand, counting down.
CTTTTCAGCGGCGGTGGCTTTCTGTAAAAACTGCTGGAGCACCCGCGTCCACAACAGGCGCGCTGTCTGCTCCAGTTCGCTCGCATCCTCAACAGACAACTCGTGCGAAAACGCACTTTGCTCCAACATCGGCGGCCCCGCGCGATCCGGCCGCAAATTATGAACAGCCGTGGCCAAATGGTCGCTCACATTGGCGGCCAAGAAATGAAAACTCTCGCTCAAACCTTCTTGCGGCACGAACGCATCGCTTTGCAATTGAACATGCGTGCCACTCGATTTGCGCACAATGCCCAAGCGCTCTAGCTCGTCGAGCACCGCCCGTGCGCCGATATCCCGGCTAACCTCAGCCACCAAACCCGTGAAATCGGGCTCGCCTGCGCTGGCGTAGCGCGGGGTGCGCGCGAGTGCGCGAGCCTTGTTTTGGCTATTGAGGTAGGCGGGCTCACTGATCCAGCGGGCCACCACCTGTGCGCCAATGGACATCAACGGGTCATAGCTTTCTAGTGCTGTTTTGGGCGCTTCAGTGGTGCGTAGCCGACGCACGTCTTTGCGGTGCACACCCGTCAAAATGGCGATACGACTGTCTGTCATGACGCGATCGGATGCTTGCTGCTTCAATGCTGCATCCACCATGGCTTTTTTGAGCATTTCAGTGATGCTGCCCAATTGCAAACTGTGACTGATCATGATTTGCGCCAATGGCTGAAAAAGCTGCTCTACCACTGCGGCAGCATGCCCCGTGCCCAAGGCATTCACCGCCAAAGCTTTGCCGCGCAACTCTGCCTTGGCTTTGCGCTTTGGAGAGGATTCAGGCGGCGTGGGCACGGTCAGATGGAAAGTCGGTTGGTGCTGGCATTGTATTTTGTACAACACTGGCTTGGCCGATCAGTTTGCGCCCCGAATGCGAATACCGCTTGAATTGGCCACTCACATCCTCTGAATTACGTGAAAAATTCCCACATTTTCAGTTCGGCGTTGTTTATTTGCGGGTTCGGGCGTGCA
>JANPAK010000203.1:0-1794 GCA_031429925.1 Variovorax sp. | reverse complement strand
TGCGGAACTTGCCGTGGCCGGCCTCGGACGGGCCCGGGACGAGCGCGGCCATCCAGTACTTGTCGGTGATACCCAGCCAGCCGCCGCGGGTGGCCTCGTCGAAGGGTTCGGAATCCTTGCGTTTCACCCAGTCCTTGTAGGTGATCAGCTTGGGGGAGCCGTCGATCACGCCCACAGCCCCTTCGTGGACCACCATGTTGTGGTTGGCGTCGGCGGGCATTCCCCGGCGCTGCACTGAGGAATAGGGCAGAAGTGTCACGGCCTGGCCGCTCAGATTGGCGACGGTGTCCGAAACGGTGAACATGTACAGGGCATCGACCGAGATGGTGCGGCGGAAACGCAGCCCGCCGCCGTTGTCGTAGGTCAGAACCACCGGCTTTCCAGGCTTCAGCACGTCGCCCTCGACCAGGGTCCACAGCGAGCTTTCGCGCGGCAGGTTGGGCACGTTCTGTCCGGCCCAGCCGAACTGGGCGAAATAGGCGTTGGGCAGGCCCTCGGGGCGCAGCAGCTCGACCATGGGCGAGCGCGGGTCCAGCGTCTCGGGGTACTGGGTGAGGTAGAGGTGGTCGATGCGGCCGCCGCGCAGCGAGATCGAACCGCGCAGCATTGGCGTGTCGACCTGCACCCGCGGACTGGCGGCCAGCGCCTGGGCCGGGCTAGCGAAGGTCGGGATCGCGGGACCGGCGCCCGGGATCGCCGCGGCGCCTGGAACAGTCGAGGCCGCCGATGGCCGGGCCGCAGCCTCGGCTTTGCGCTTGGTCGCCTGGGGACCGAGCACGAGGAACTGATAGGCGAGCAGGATCACCGCGGCGCACACCGCGAAGATGATCGTGTTGCGGCTATTGTCTGGCTGCATCGGGAAACTTTTCGCGGAAGGGGCTGGCGCCTCAGGCGCCGGGAGGGTTTTGCCCGCCGGCGGCGAGCCTTATCAGCGCGGTTTTCACATCGTCAAGCAGACGGTCCCACGGGCGGGTCGTCGCGCCCATGCGGGCGACTAGCACATAGTCATGCCCGGGCCGTCCGTGTAGGGGCAAAAGCTGTCGCGCCGCTTCGCGAAGGCGACGCTTGGCGCGATTGCGAACCACTGCCCCGCCGACCTTGCGGGTGGCGGTGAAGCCGAGGCCGATATGGTCGGACCCGTCGGCCCGGTCGCGGTCCTGAATGACCACCGCGCCCCGCGACAGGTAGGGCGCCTTGGCCGCGGCCAGGAACTGGGGCCGGACCTTCAGCCGCTGGATGTCGGTCGCGGTCGCGGGAGGAGAATCGTCAGTCGGCATGGCGTTCACAGCCTAGCCTATCGCGCACGCAGAAACGCCGGCCGCTTGAGGCGACCGGCGCGGAATTCTCGTCTGCCACGGGCAGTCGATTCAGGCCGTCAGACGCTTGCGGCCCTTGGCGCGGCGACGCGCGATGACCTTCTGGCCGTTCTTGGTGGCCATCCGGCTGCGGAAGCCGTGGCGGCGCTTGCGCACGAGTCGCGACGGCTGATAGGTCCGCTTCACGGTGAGGCTCCAGACAAAAGAGTAATGCCGGAGGCGACGTTGCACCCGGCGAAAGAGGCGGGGCGTATAAGCCGCAGGGGTCCGGCTGTCAACGCGATCCGGCATGATACCCGCCGCCAGCGTGCTGCCGAAGTGACCGATCCGGCCCCGCCTGCCGTACTGAACACTCGCGGCGGGCGACGTCGCCTCGTTTCATGCGTTAGACAGGCGCACTTCCGGAGACAGCCTTCTTGACCGAGCCTGACCCCAGCGCTTCATCGCCATCCACCGCGCCCTTGACGCTGGGCGACCA
>JANPAK010000202.1:0-2180 GCA_031429925.1 Variovorax sp. | reverse complement strand
TACCTCTTCAAAGCGCTCATGGCGACGGAGGGCCTGTTCGGGCGAGATCGCGACCCGGACGTCGATCAGTGGGTGCGCATCGCGCGCGTCACGCTGCTCGACGTGATCCCCGCAGATCGAGCACGGGTCCTTCTTCGTGAGACCGAGGACTTGCTGCGGGGGATCGACGCCACACGGTAGACCTCCGACACGCCGCCGCGGGTGCGGCGTACGGAGCAGCACGGTCGGACCCGAGGGTATGCACCATGTGAAACCGCGAGCCGCACGGGCATCAGGCCTGTCGCGGCACGCCCACGTTGTGCCCCCGTCGTCTACGCCGACTGCGATGATCCTGGCACTGGGGGTCGGCTCCATCCACCATCGGCTCGGCGCACAAAACCCCACACACGCAACAGCGCGTCGAAGTCATCGCGGATCGTGTCGTCGCTGCCTTCAGAGAACAACCGGCAGTGCGCCATGAGCGCCTCCGTGCTGCAGCGACGGCGTGGGTCAGCATCCACGTACGCGTCGACGCGTTGGCGCTTCTCCTTGGTAGCCCACTCCAGCTGTTTGCCGGGCCGGTCCCCCCCGAGCGGGTGCGGGATCCAACTCCCGGCCTCCATCGGCAAGTCATAGAGGTGTTGGACGTCGATTGGTGGGATATCGTCGTCCGCCTCATTCCAGATCAGGCCTTTCGCTTCGGCCGCGCGGCGTCGGCGCGTGGCGCGCCGGTCCTGGGCGTCACCGGCATCCCAAACGCGACCGCTCGTGCCTTTGCGGTCCCACCGGAGCGGCGCGTCCGGCGCCTCCACGAAGAGCTTGGCGGCTGTGTGCGAGCAGCCGAGCAGCTTCCCGATCTGACGGTAGCTCAGCTTCTCTTCCCGCCGGAGATGCACGGCCAGCATCCGACGCCGGCGCATGGCTGCGGGCGACATGAATGGGCGGCCCATCAGCGTCGCGACATGGGCGGGGCAGGTGCGGGCATGGGGGTGGAAAATTGTGCGGTAGGCTCTGCGCATGCCCGCTTTCGCTTCCCGCCCGCGCATCCGCCCACCGCTTCAAACCGCGGTGGTACCGATCATCGCTCACGCCCGACCGCCGCCGTTGGAAGATACAACGGCCGAGGCGCGAATACAGGTGGGATCTCCGTCGATCCCGGGAGCGATTCAAGGTCGCTCGGTGGGCCCCGTGCGCGAAAGTGCCCGCCGGTCGGCGCTGGCCGCCTGGAAACGACGCGCCGTTGGCGGTAGCCGTGCCTCGGCACGCGGGGGCGACGAGGGACAGCGGGGGGCGAGCCCCGGGCGGGCACGTCCGACGGCACTGCCGCGCCCCCGGTCGCACACCCCGACGCTGGCTGCACGCGCCGGCGTATTCGACGCCGACCGGAAGCGCTTCGCTGCGACGCTCGCGTCCACGAAGGCGCGGGTCCTCACCACGACGGAGGCAGCCGCCATGCTGCAGGTGTCCACGAAGTATTTGCGAGAGTCCGAGTGCGTCCGCTACGTCCTCAGCTCGACGAAAACCCTGTGGCTGGACGTCGACTTGTACGAGTTTCTGCTGACGGTGCGGTTCGCCCCGGCGGAGCACCGCGACGGTGCGGCGGTCGCATGCGGATGAGCGAGGCGGCGAAAGCCGCACAGCGGACAGTGCGCGCGGAGCGGTCAGCCGCGCGTGGCGCCGCGAGAGCGCGGCGAGCCGGGAGCCGTGCGGAAGCGCTGGCTCGCCAAGGCACGCCCACCGAATCCGCCGGTGCCGCCGCGCCGTCGCCGCTCTACATCGAGCGGAACTACACCAAGCTGGGGCTCCCGCGCGCGCGATTCCGGGTCAGCGCGGAGACCACGGATCCGGTCGTCTGCAAGCGTCGGGCTGGGGTGCTGGACACGCTTGCTGACGCCATCGAGGCGCCGGCCTTCTTCGCGGAATGGCAGGCGCTCCCGGTCAAAGAAAAGTGGGGCGTCTCGGAAGTCGAGCGCGTGTTCCGGCAGGCGGCGAAGGGTGATGCGGACACCGCCATCCGGATTCTGCGCTCCCGAAAGACGTTCCGCTTGGAGTGGGATCAGGCGATTGCGCGCTTCGACGCGTTCGAGAGGGCGCGCGGCATCGCCAACTGCGGCAAGCAGCAGGAGCATCTGGAGACGTACGCGGCCTTCGCGGAGGCGCGGACGAAGTCCAAGTCGGTGCGGCTGGGGAGCGATGTTGCC
>JANPAK010000201.1:0-3805 GCA_031429925.1 Variovorax sp. | reverse complement strand
AAGGTTTATGAAATCGCTGGCCAGCGCGTCTTGACGCTACGCGAATTGTTTGAACTCACTGGGCGTTGCATTGGTGTATCTCGCCCGATTTTTCATCTTCCTGATCAACTGGCCAGCATGCAAGCCTGGATCATGGAGCGCCTCCCTGGCCCCACTTTGATGAGTCGCGACAACCTTGCTTCCATGCAGGTGCCCAATATCGCCAGCGGTCAATTGCCGGGACTCAAGGCTTTGGGGATTGATGCCGCCAGTATTGAGCTCATCGCGCCGCGGTATTTGAAACAAAGCAATGTGCTGAATAACTATCGCAAACACGGCTCACAATAAACCAAACGGCGACCTTGCATCAATGGGCAAGCGGCTTAACATCAATCGCGCGGGTTGGCTGTGGCACATTGCTATCACTAGGAAAGTGAATGATGAAACTCTATATCGGCAACAAAAACTATTCTTCATGGTCCATGCGCCCTTGGGTGATGCTCAAGAATGCTGGCATCACGTTCCAAGAGATCAAGCTGCGGTTTGACAGCATGGATCCGGGCTCGGAATTCAAGAATGCGATCGGGCAAATTAGCCCCGTAGCTAAGGTCCCGGTGCTCATCGATGGCGACTTGGCGGTTTGGGATACTTTGGCCATTGCTGAATATGCAGCAGAGACCTTTCCCGAGAAACAACTATGGCCAGTTGCGAAAACCCAGCGAGCGCGGGCGCGCAGTATTTGCGCGGAAATGCACAGCGGCTTCACGCATTTGCGCGGCGCCTGCATGATGAACATTGAAGCCAGCTTGCCCGAGGTCGGTGCGCTGGTGATGCGCGACAAGCCTGCGGTGGTGGCTGATGTGCGCCGAATTGAAACGATTTGGAGCGAGCTGCTGTCAGCCCACGGCGGCCCCTATCTGTTTGGCGAGCGCTTCTCGATCGCGGATGCCTACTTCGCGCCAGTCTGTATGCGCTTTAAGACCTATGCGCTGTCCACTAAGCCGCAGATCAATACTTACATCGAAACGATTCGCAACGCGCCCGGTGTGAAGGACTGGATCGCGGACGCGCTGGTGGAAAATGACTTCCGCGAATTTGAGGAGCCGTATCGCCTGGCGCGTTAGCCCTGCGCTGCAGGCTACGAGTCCGCTTTCACGCCCGCTTGCTTGGCGACCATGGCCCATTTTTGCTGCTCGGCTTTGATGAAGTCGGCAAATTTTTGAATGCTACCGCCACCATCTTCTGCGCCAAACTGCTCCATTTTTTCCTGCACATCGGACATGGCCAGCACGGTGTTGATGTCTTCGTTCATGCGTTGTGCCATGGCTTGCGGCATTTTTCCCGGTCCCATGAGCCCATACCAAACGGTGGCCTCAAAGCCTTTGAAGCCGGACTCATCCATGGTAGGCACGGTTGGATGCCCTTTGGCACGCTTCAAGCGGGTTTGTGCGATAGCAATCGCTCGGCCGCCTTTGACGTGCGGCGTGGCTGAGGTCATCGTCTCGAAGCAGTAATTGACTTGGCCGCCAATCAGATCCGTTAAAGCCGGGCCGGAGCCGCGGTAGGGAATGTGAAGGGCAAACACTTTGGCTTGCAGCTTGAACATTTCAAGTGCGAAATGTTGAGCCGAGCCACCACCGGCGCTCGCAAAACTGACCTTGCCCGGATTGGCTCGGCATTCGGCCACCAGCTCCTGGACGGTGCGAGATTTTTGGTTTGTATTGCAGATCAACATATTGGGCGTTACGCCAACCATGCTGATCGGCGCAAAGTCTTTTTCGGCGTCATAGCTCAGCTTGACTCCACCGCCCACGCTGCTGAGCGCCGGTGCAAGGGCGTGGCTGTTGATGTGTGCCATCAGCAATGTGTTGCCATCGGGCGCTTGCTTGCTCACAAAATCCGCTGCGATCACGCCTGCTGCACCCGCTCTGTTTTCCACGACGACCGATTTACCCCACATCGTTTGTAGCTTGGCCCCCACGACCCGCGCCAGCGCATCAGTGCCACCGCCGGGAGGAAAACCAACAATGATTCTGATGGGTCCGTTGGGTAAAGTCTGCGCATGTAGCAGCGGTGCGGCAAGGGTCGCTGCAGTGGCGGTGATCAGGGTTCTACGTTGCATGGTTTGTCTCCAGAGGATGTGGTTTCTAAGGCTAAGGGGGCTCTTTTGTTTTGATGCTGAGTCGCACGCGTGTTTTTGACGGTCGGCCGAGCCTAAGCCGCTTTGGCCAAAGCGGCAGGAGCGGCATGACTCGCGAAATAATCCATCGCAGCCTGTACGCCACTTGCGGCAAGTTTGACGCCTGAGAGCTTCAATCCCATCTCGCAGCCACCGAGCGCGGCGATCAATGTCAGATCGTTGCAGTCGCCGAGGTGGCCGATGCGGAACATGCGACCTTTGATCTTGCCTAAGCCCGTTCCAAGTGAGCAATCGAATCTCTCGTAAATCACCTTGCGAACGGCGTCTGCATCGACGCCTTGCGGCATGATGACGCCAGTCAATACAGGCGAGTACACAGAAACATCCAAGCATTGAATAGCAAGGCCCCAAGCGCGAACCGCTGCGCGCACACCATCGCCCCAGCGTTGATGCCGGGCAAACACCATGGGCAAACCGCCATGGTGTGGCGCAAGCAACATGTCGCAGGATTCGTTCAATCCGTAGAGTAAATTGGTGTTGGGGGTATAGGGCCAATAGCCTGTTTTGTTCATTTCCACGATTTCATCCCAAGCCCAAAAGGCTTTGGGTAGTGTGGCGGCTTTACTCGCGGCCAACGCCTTGGGAGAGACGGCATTGAAGCTGATGCCTGGGGGCAGCATCAAGCCCTTTTGACTGCCGCTAACGGTCACGTCGACGCCCCAAGCATCATGCTTGTATTCGGCAGAGGCTAAGCCGCTGATCGTGTCGACCACCAATAGTGCGGGGTGGCCAGCAGCATCCATGGCTCTACGCACTGCGGCGATGTCGCTCGTCACGCCGGTAGAGGTTTCGTTGTGCACAACGCAAACGGCTTTGATGGCGTGAGTGGTATCTGCCTTCAGGCGCGCTTCGATCATGTCCGCTTGCACACCATTGCGCCAGCTGTTGGGCAGACCGGAGCTTGTGTCGATGCCGGGCAAGGCAATCACTTCTGCATTGAGCTGCAGGCGCGTGGCCAGCTTCTGCCAAAGCCAAGCGAAATGCCCAGTTTCATACATCAGCACATGATCGCTAGGGCTACAAATATTAGAGAGCGCCGCTTCCCAAGCGCCTGTGCCTGAAGCGGGGTAAATCACCACGGGATGCTTGGTTTGAAAAATCTGTTGGATCTTGCCAAGCACTTGCAAACCGAGCGCACCAAACTCTGGGCCGCGATGATCAATTGTGGGGTAGCTCATCGCGCGCAAGATGCGATCTGGCACGGGTGAGGGGCCGGGAATTTGCAGGAAATGGCGGCCTGTGGGGTGGAAATCGAGGTTCAGCATAGTGCGGCTTTCTGGGGTCGATACATTAGATTTTTGCATACAAAATTCATTTGTCAATAAAATATCTATTAAATTAGCCAAAATCAGGGTTTGACATGAGAATTTTTTGCATACAAAATAAGGCATGACTGCTGAAATCATTACCATCTCCAGATCCGCTTTGCATGAACGCGTCGCATTGCGGCTGCGGGAGCTGCTGGTGGAAGGTGCGATTGCGCCTGGAGCCAAGCTCAACGAGCGCGAGCTCTCTGAGCGCCTAGATGTCTCTCGCACACCCCTGCGCGAAGCCATCAAAATGCTGGCTGCTGAAGGCTTGGTGGAGCTTCTGCCTAACCGTGGGGCGGTGGCTGTTTCTCTCAGC
>JANPAK010000200.1:0-1909 GCA_031429925.1 Variovorax sp. | reverse complement strand
GCGGCATCCAGTGACGCATCACGCAGAACATTGCGCAAAGCAGACACGTAACGCGTATCCGCAAAGTTTTTCGCATTAAATGTGCTTTCAGACTCTGTATTTCCTGCGTGAGTTGCTATTGAATTAATAGCAACTGAATGCAAGGCCGTTAAGGCAACCTGCATCGCTAATCGCTGGGCAGCTTCCCAACGGTTGAACGGATCGATGTCATGCGCAAGCAAGGCCAGCAGCTGGTCTTCGGTGTAGTCAAATTCCAAGATCACTGGCGCGGAAAACCCTCGAAGCATCGAGGGCACGGGCTCTGAAGTGATGCCGACAAATTGCAAGCTCTCTTGAGCTTGCGTGAGCACGAAAGTGCGTTGACCCAGGACCGGTGCGGTTTCGTGCGCAAGCTGCAAGCTCATGTCTTGCCCGGTCGCGGGGTTGATCAGGCCGAGCGCAAAAGGAATCACGAAGGGCTCTTTGTGATCTTGCCCCGGCGTGGCTGGGCAGGTTTGCACGAGCGAGAGTGTGTAGGTCTGTGCTTGCGCGTCGTAGGCGCCTTTGGCGTGGATGCGCGGCGTGCCCGCTTGGGCATACCAGCGCAGGAATTGCGGTAGCAGTACTTGCAGCGCTGAGCCAGGGTTGGCAGCGGCAATCGCATTGGCGAAATCTTCGCAAGTGACGGCCTGTCCGTCGTGGCGGCGGAAATACTCCGTCATGCCTCGGGCGAAGCCGGTTCGGCCCACCAAGCTTTGCATCATTCGAACGACTTCCGCGCCTTTTTCGTAGATGGTGACGGTGTAGAAATTGTTGATTTCCGCGTATTGATCGGGTCGCACGGGGTGCGCCATCGGGCCGGCATCTTCGGGGAATTGTGCTTGACGCAGCACTCGCACGTCTTCGATCCTTTTGACAGCTCGGGCAGACGGCGTAGGGCAGAGATCCTGGGAAAACTCCTGATCGCGAAAGACCGTGAGGCCTTCTTTGAGCGAGAGCTGAAACCAATCGCGGCAGGTGATCCGGTTGCCCGTCCAGTTGTGGAAATACTCGTGGCCAACAACGCTTTCGATGTTGGCGTAATCCACGTCAGTGGCCGTGCCTGGGTTGGCCAAAACAAACTTCGTGTTGAAGATATTCAGGCCTTTGTTTTCCATCGCTCCCATGTTGAAGTCGCTCGTGGCGACGATCATGAAGCGTTCCAAGTCAAGTGGCAGGCCAAAACGCGCTTCATCCCAAGCCACAGAGGCCATCAATGAATTCATCGCGTGTTCGGTCTTGTCTAGATCACCGTGGCGCACGAACACCTGCAGCAGATGCTCTTTGCCGGCACGGCTGGTGATGCGTTGCTCGCGGGCCACAAGCTTGCCAGCAACGAGCGCGAACAAATAGCTCGGCTTCTTGTGCGGATCCACCCATTTTGCGAAATGGCGCCCATCTTCTAGGTCACCGCTGTCGACCAAATTGCCGTTGGAGAGCAAAACCGGGTACTGAGCTTTGTCGGCCCGCAGCGTGACCTGGTAACTGGCCATCACGTCAGGCCGGTCGAGAAAATAGGTGATGCGGCGAAAGCCTTCTGCCTCGCATTGCGTGAAAAACGTGTCTTGACTCACATACAGGCCGGTGAGCGAGGTATTCTTTGCCGGGTTGCAGGTTGTGAAAATCTCCAGCTCGCAACTGGCGGATAGCCCCTCAAGCACCAAGGTGTCGCCGTCCATCTTGAACGAGCAGCCTGCGCCATTGACCAGCACGCGGGCCAGATTGAGATCTTGTCCCACCAAGCGCAGCGGCGCATCGGGGGCAGCGGTTTCATTGCGACGCACTGCTAATTTGGACAAGACGCGCGTTTTGGTAGGGTCCAGATCAAAGGTCAAATCGACTGTATCGATCCAGAAGGGCGGCGGCGCATATTCTTCGCGACGCACGAGGG
>JANPAK010000199.1:0-9287 GCA_031429925.1 Variovorax sp. | reverse complement strand
AACCTGAGGAACAACCGCTATGAAATCTTTTGTTTTGACCGCTGTGGCTATGGCTTCAGCCTTCATATCTTTCAGCGCAGCCGCGCAAACGGCACCCGTCAACCCTGCGGCTTTCGTCAACCAATTCGAAGCCACCAATGGCAAGTTTGAGGGCTATCGCCGCTCAGGCGCGAAGGGCGTTTGCGCGATGGGCGAGTTTGTGGGCACAGCGGAAGCGCGAGGTTTGTCCACCGCTTCAGCCTTCAACGGCCAGCCCATCCCCGTGATCGTGCGGTTCTCCGTTGGCGGCGCGAATCCCAATGCTGCAGACAATGCCAAAAGCCAGCGTAACTTGGCTTTGCAATTCAATCTGCCCGGCGGCGAGCGCTGGCTCATGGGCAATATCTCCTCTCCTGTCTTTGGTGCCTCAACACCTCAGCAATTCTTTGGTTTGGTTGAGTCTCGCCAACCCGATCCCGCCACCAAGATGCCTGATCCTGCCAAAGTCAAAGCCTTCAATGACGCTAACCCTGAAATCTTGCTGATTGGCAGGCATATCGCCTCGCAGCCCGTGCCTGCCAGCTATGGCAGCGTCAATTATTGGGGCGTGCATGCCTTTGGTTTTGTGAATGCCAGTGGCGCGAAGCAGTTTGGCAAATGGATTTTTGAGCCCGTGGGTGGTTTGCAGGGATTAAGCGACGATGAGGCCAAAGCCAAAGGTGCGAGTTTCTTGTTTGAGGATCTGCGCCAACGCGTCAAAGACGGCAAAGTTGCGTTCAACTTCAATCTGGAGCTGGCGCAACCCGGCGACAAGCTTGACAGCGCCACAGTGCCTCTGCCCGAAGGGCGCCGCAAGGTGAATCTTGGTCAACTCAAAGTGACTTCTGTTTCGCCCGATGGCACAGGCCCTTGCCTCACGATCAATTTTGATCCCAATGTGTTGCCTAAAGGCATAGAGCCCTCCGCAGACCCGTTGATCGTCGCCCGTGCAGCACCGTATGTGATTTCGCTCGGTCGCCGTTTGGGCGAAGGCGCAAAGCAATAAAGGGACGGATCATGACCAGCTCACGCCGAACCTTCGTCATCCAATCACTCTCGGGTGCCTGCGCATTCGCCGCTGGGGCTGCCTACGCGCAAGCGCCCGCTGCGTTGCTAGAGAATGATCCGCAAGCCCTTGCACTGGGTTACAAGACCGATGGCAGCAAGGCAGACAAAGTGAAATTTCCCTCCTACAACGCCAGCCAGAGCTGCTCAGGCTGCGTGCTCTTCCAAGGCAAAGCCGGCGAAGCATCAGCGCCCTGCGCTGCGTTTGGCAACAAACTCGTCGCCGGCAAAGGCTGGTGCAGCGCTTGGGCGAAGAAGGCCTAGCTGCAAGGCGGGTTTGCGGGGGTCGGCTGCATTAGCCAGCTAGCAATGCAGCATTGCCGCCTGCAGCAGCGGTGTTCACCGTGACGGTTTGCTCGGCGCAGAATCTGTAGAGGTAATGTGGGCCACCGGCTTTCGGGCCGGTGCCGCTCAAACCTTCGCCGCCAAAGGGCTGCACGCCAACCACCGCGCCGATCATGTTGCGGTTGATGTACACATTGCCAATGTGAGAGGCGGCGGCGAGCTGTTGAGCTCGGGAGTCGATGCGGGTTTGAATGCCTAGGGTGAGGCCATAGCCTAAGGCGTTGATTTGCTCGACCACGGCTTGAGGATCGGTCTTGCCATCTCCGCCATAGCGCACGATGTGCAAGACGGGGCCGAAGACTTCTTGTTTCAAATCGCTGATGTGCTGGATTTCTACCATCTGTGGGGGCAATAGACTTGCTACTGATTCGATAGCATTCTGCGCATATTCTATGCTGGAAAACAGCTGTTTTTCCATATAAATAGCATGCTCCAAGTGCTTTTGGATGCCTGTGAAGGCCTCTTGGTCGATCAGCGGGCCAACATCCGTTGCCAACTGCGCTGGATCGCCGCAGCGCAGCTCACTGACTGCGCCTTGTAGCATCTCGATCACCTTGTCCGCAATGGCGTCATGCACGCAGAGCAGGCGTAGCGCAGAGCAGCGTTGGCCGGCGCTTTTGAAGGCGCTTTGAATGGCGGCATCGACCACTTGCTCGGGCAGGGCGCTGGAGTCCACCACCATCGCATTGATGCCGCCGGTTTCGGCAATCAGCGGCGTGATCGCGCCGTCTTTCGCAGCCAAGGCGCGGTTGATGATTTTGGCGACTTGTGTGGAGCCAGTGAAGACGACGCCTGCTACGCCCTCCAGAGCAACGAGTGCAGCGCCTACAGTCTCTCCGGGGCCATGCAGCACTTGCAAGGCGGCTTCGGGCACGCCGGCGGCATGTAGGAGTTTGGCAGCTTCGACAGCCACTGCAGGCGTTTGCTCGGCGGGTTTGGCTAGCACCGTGTTGCCAGTAGCCAGCGCAGCGGCCACTTGGCCGAGGAAGATGGCCAGCGGGAAATTCCATGGGCTGATGCAGACCCATACGCCGCGCGGCTTGAGGCGTAGCTCGTTCGTCTCGCCTGTGGGTGAAGGCATGCTTTTGGGCAGCATCACGCGCTGTGCCTCCACGGCGTAGTAGCGTAGAAAATCCACAGCTTCGCGCACTTCTGCAACCGCATCGCCCCAGGTTTTATGCGCTTCTTTCACGAGCAGAGCGCAGAATTTTGGTGTTTGATTTTCTAATGCATCGGCGGCTTTTTGCAGAATAGCAGCGCGTTGCTGCACAGTGAGCTTGCTCCAATTTTGATAGCTATTCGCGCAATCTTTATGCCGATTAACAGCCTCTTTTGCTTCAAAAACAGGAATCACAGGTACGCTGCAAACCGCATATGCTTCTAGCATGGGCGCACGCTGGGTCTCATCGGCCAGATCAAAGCCCGCGCTGTTTTTACGCTCTTTGCCAAACAAGTCAGGCGGCAGTGGCAAGACATGGCTGGCAGACAAATGCAGCGGCGAAGCGAGCAGTTCGTCCATGCGCACGGCCTCATCCGATAGCTGATGCACGAAAGAAGAATTCGCGCCGTTTTCCAGCAAGCGACGCACCAGATAGGCCAGCAGATCGCGGTGTGCGCCCACGGGGGCGTAGATGCGCAGGCGCACGAGGGGATTTTTCAGCACCTCGCGGTAAATGCCTTCTCCCATGCCATGTAGGCGTTGCAGCTCAAACTGGGCACCATTGCGAGAGGCCAGTTGCATGATGGCGGCAATGGTGGCGGCGTTGTGGGTGGCGAACTGTGAGTAGATCACGTCTTTGGCCGCCAGCAAAGCGGCGGCGCAAGCCAAGTAGCTCACATCGGTGTGATGCTTATGGGTGAACACCGGGTAATGAGGCAGCCCCAACTCCTGAGCTCGCTTAATTTCGGCATCCCAATACGCGCCTTTCACGAGGCGGCACATCAGCTTGATGCCATGCTGCCGAGCGATCCGCGCCACCTCTTCAATCAGCTCCACCGAACGGGTTTGATAGGCCTGTAGCGCGAGGCCGAAGCCGCTCCACTGCGGATATTGGGCCGCGATTTTCTGGACAAGGGTTTCAAAGACCTTCAGCGAAAGCTCTAAGCGATCGACTTCTTCTGCGTCAATCGTGAGGTTCATATCGGCCTTGGCCGCTTGCTCACACAATTGCCACACTTTCGGCACGAGCTCGGCCATGATGCGCTCGTGCTGATTCCATTCGTAGCGCGGATGCAGCGCAGAGAGCTTGATGGAGATGCCGTCACCTGTCCTCGCGGTGTTTTTCGAGCCTTTTCGGCCACTCGCCTTTATAGAATCTGCGCAAAACGCTATAACTTTAATAGCATTTGAGTAACTTACCAGATAGGCATTGGCATCCTGCTGCGTGCGCGCGCCTTCGCCCAGCATGTCAAAACTGAATGCGACGCCGCTCTTTTTCCGCTCTGCATGTGCCACATCCAGCGCTTCATCAATCGTCTGGCCAAGCACGAATTGTTTGCCCAAAAGTTGTACGGCGCGCAGGGTCGCGGTGACCACGGTTTTCGCGCCGAGTTTGGCGAGTAGACCGGGTTGCGCTTGCTGATCCGCGTCGGGTAAAAAGTGTTTGCTCATCGAGATCGCAGCGCTGGACAGGCGAGTTAAAGCTGCATGGCCTGCCCCCTCAAAATCCGCTCGTGAGAGCTGATCCGCAGTGAGCGCAATCGCGGTATCCGCATCAGGAATGCGCAGCAGCGCTTCGGCCAAACGCATCAACGCCAAGCCTTCAGCGCTGGAAAGCGGATATTCGCGCAGCAGCGATTCCATCGCCCAAAATGGCGGTGGATTCTCGCGCACGGCGTGTACCCAAGGCGCAGCTTGCGCTGCTGCAGCCGCCCAATCCAGTGCGCCCTCCAGGGCCGCCAAGCGGGCAGAGACGATGTCACCTTCTGGGCGATAAGCGGTGGGCAAGCGATTGGGTAGAGAGAAATTCATGACAACAGAAAATAAATGGTGAATTACCCAATCATTCCTTGAGTGAAGATAAATTTCTCGCTAAATTACATTCTTTTGACGAATGAATCTCTATGAAAGCTCCGGGAATCAGTGAAATCGACAAAATTGACCGGAAAATTCTGCAAGTTTTGCAAGACGATGGCCGCATCAGCAACCTGAAACTTGCCGAAACGATCGGCCTCTCAGCCACCGCCGTGCATGCGCGCACGCAGCGCTTGCAAAGCGATGGCTTCATCTTGGGCTACGAGGCCAAACTCAACCCAGCAAAGCTAGGCCGAGGCATGGCCGTGTTCGTGGAAGTGCTGCTCGATCGCACCACGGCGAATGTGTTTGACGCCTTCAAAGCCGCCGTGCAGGTGCATGACGAGATCATGGAGTGCCATTTGGTGGCCGGCGGGTTTGACTACTTGCTCAAACTGCGCTTGCAAGACATGGCCGCCTACCGCGATTTCGCCGGTCGCGTGCTGTGGCAATTGCCCGGTGTGCGTGAGACGCGCACCTATGCGGTGATGGAGGAGATCAAAGAAAGCACGCGCCTAGCGGTGTGACTTTTGCACGCCTGACGTTGCAAAAATGCGGCACTGTCGCCGCGCAGCGTGGAAGAAGGCCACAGCGAGGATCAAAAGTCGGGATGGCGTGGCTAAAGCTGCGTATCATCACCAGCAGCCAGGCCGTTTAGTACCACTAATGTATTACAACTTGGCAGCATCATTATTAGATTTCGTTGGGCAGCGGTTCGTGACAGACTCATTTTGGCAAGGGGACACCACCCCGATCATTTTCCTGCGGCCGATTGGCATTGCGGCCGGTGATGCCATGCGTCTGTTGGAAGCCGCCAAACGTTTGGATGGGCCAGTCCGATGGCGTATGGCGCCACCGGGGGTTCTGGCGGATGCCTACTTGGTTCACGCGCATAGCATTGCGGCGCCAGACCCTGATCTTTCGCCAATCAATCAAGGCATCCAGTCGGACGCGTTGATGCCCTCCGGCTCGGATCCAAAGCTGCGCAAGCTCAAGCTGGACGCTGATGGCAATCACCGAGGCCATCCGGTAGGCGTGGTGGGTCGGTCGGTTGACACTTCCTTGCTCGATTCGGATGAGCTAGCACCCTTGGTGTTTCCAGATGCACTTCTAGAATTGAAAAGCGCTTTGGCGCATCTGCTGCAAGAGTTGTGGGGCCCGCGCATGCTCTATTTACTTGGTTCGCTTGCTTGGGCGCAGCGCCAGAAATGGGGCACGCATCGATTCCACGCGGTTGAATCCGGCCAACTTGTTGCTGCCATTGAGCCGCAGCATTGGCGGCTTCATGTCCGATTGGACTGCACCGTGGAGCAAATGGCCAACGCTGACCTTGTGCCCGTCCCCACCTCCGGACGGTTTGCCGCAGAGAGTTTTCGTGGCTTTGCCTTAGAGGCAGCATTGTGGGAGCTTGCCAAGCGTTGCCCTGAACCGATGCTGACGCAGATTTTGCCCACAGCCTATCTGCATTCGCCACTGACGCATCGCCGCGCACCACCTATGAAGGACAGCGCTTTAGGGGATCATTGCCTAGCCATATTGCGCCGACTGGATACGCAATCATCGACAGCTAATGAACTGCAGGTTGGTCTGCGATTGACCGAGCCGGCAGTGCTGAGGGCCCTGACCTGCTTAGCTGTCGTGAGGGCCATCCAGCCAGAAAGCGATCGCAGCAATAGCCTGTTGTCAAAAGTGAAGAGTGCGTGGGCGCGGTGGCGCGGCAAGCGCTTCGACTCGCTGGCGCCGACGATCGTTGGGCGCTGAGTCGGCCCGGCATCAGGCTGCCAAGAACGCCAAGAGAGCGTCTTTCTGCGCATAGGCATCGCGTTGTCCGAGGGCCATCAATGCGCCTGTGAACGCTGGCTCGAACAATAAATAGCTGGCTAAAGCGGCGCCAGCACCCGTAGCGCCCTGCTTGCCAGCAATCGAAGACAGGACGTTGCGCACAGCCGTAGGTAGCGCGTGCGCATGCTGACGTGCCATCTCGTCCACGGATCCACTCGGTTGAAGACTCATCACTTCAATTCGTTTGTAGGGCAACACAGCAGAGATCTCGCGTGGCAACTGGTCTAAGGTTTCGTTCATCCGCTGTGCCTGCTCCACATCGCCCCGCAAGGTGTCGTGAAACACGCTGGCCAAGGCGTGGCCCAGCACATCTTCGACACCAGGCGCTCTGTAATTCATAGCATTCTGCGCATACTCTGCATGGCCTGAGGCTGAATTTGTCTTCGATCCGCCGCCGCCCAAACCACTCCGCTCGGGTTGACCCACGCCGATCACCAACACCTTATGCGCCCCCAGATGCAGTGCGGGTGACAAAGGTGAGGTCTGCCGCATGGAGCCATCGCCAAAGTACTCTGCGTGTCCGTCGACCCACAGAGGCATGGCTGGAAAAAGGAGTGGAATGGCACTGGAAGCCATCAAGTGCTCCATGGTGATGGGTTGAAATTCTGCACGTCGCCCGGGTCGCAGCCAGGGCTGCTGCCGCGCATCGTTGGCGGCATGGCAGAAAGTCCAATGCACTCCGGTGCTGTAGCTTGATGCGGTAACGGCCAAGGCTTGCAGGCCTCCGCGCCTATTGCCTGCATCATCGCGTTGACGTCCCATGGCAAGTGCTTCATCAATCCCTTGCAATGAAATTGCTTTGTGCAACGTGTCGACGAGCGGGAGGTTGTCTAGGAGGGCGCCGAGCTGTCGGATCTCGCGTGACAGATGCCAAGCGGTGCCCAAGCGAGAAAATCGAGCCCAAGCAGGCAGATGAAGCCGGTAGACGTGTGAGCTTCGCAGATCTTGCCAAAAACTGGCCAGATCTGCCATGGCAGCTAGGCCTTGGCTGGCCCTGGCTGCTAAAAAGCTGGCATTTAATGCCCCGGCAGAAGTGCCAACCAGTAATTGAAAAGGGAACGGCTGTTGCGCGGCACCAGTTAGGCGGGCTGTCTTGAGCATCTCCCCAAGCGCCTGCAGGACGCCCGCTTGATACGCGGTCCGTGCGCCGCCGCCCATCAAGACCAATGCCGTGCGAGGATGCGCGGGGCGCACAAGCCCAGCATGGATCAGGGTGGAAAGAGTCATTCGTTTACATTCCTGTGTTCACCCTAGGCAATTTACATGACAAAACCCTCGGCATCAAGCGTATCGTCCGCTTTAAGTCCGCGCCGCGAAACTTGGCTACTGCTGACACTGGCTGGAATTCAGTTCACGCACATCCTTGACTTCATGATCATGATGCCGCTGGGGCCGCAGTTCCGCCAGATTTTTGGCATCAGCGATGCGCAGTTTGGCATTCTGGTGTCTGCCTACACCTTCTCGGCAGGTATCTCGGGTCTGTTGGCGGCGTTCTATGTCGATCGCTTTGATCGCAAAAAGCTTTTGCTGGTTCTGTACACCTTGTTTGCCGCGGCGACCCTCGCATGTGGCTTGGCTAACAGCTATGAAGCGCTGATGGTCGCACGCATTGCTGCGGGTGTTTTCGGTGGCGTGTTGTCGGCGCTGTCGCAGACGATTGTTGGCGATGTGATGCCGGTAGAACGGCGTGGCCAGGCGATGGGCATCGTGATGTCGTCGTTTTCAGTATCGACAGTTGCAGGCGTCCCTTTGGGTCTGTTTCTGGCAGCACAGTTCAATTGGCACGTTCCGTTCTTTGCTATTGCTGGTTTGAGTGCTTTGTTGATGGTTTTTGCTTGGCAAACCTTGCCACCCTTGCGCGATCATCTGAAGAGTCCCAACAAAGCTTCATCTTGGGATAACTTGATCAATGTGCTACAAAACCGCGACCACCAAAAAGCGCTGATGTTCTCGTTTCTGATGATGTTTGTCGGTTTTGTGGTCATTCCCTACATCACCCTCTACATCACCTCTAACGGCCGTTTGACCCATCAAGAGGTTCCCTACATCTACCTTTTTGGTGGCATTGCGACGCTTTTGACCGCGCGCTGGATTGGCCGACGCACGGACGCTGTCGGTAAAGTGCCAATGTTTCGTGCGTTGGCTTTGCTAACAGCGGTTCCGGTGATGTTTTTGACCGTGAGTGGGCCGTTGGGCTTTTACGGGATCATCGCCGCGACCACTCTATTCTTTGTTTTTATGAGTGGTCGCATGATTCCGGGCATGGCGATCGTGACTTCAGCCTGTAACCCGCCTCAGCGGGGCACATTCATGGCCTTGAACTCTGCGGCGCAGTCGCTGGGTATGAGCTGTGCAGCTTTTTTGGGTGGACTCATCATCAGCCGAGATGCGCAGGGCTGGGTGCTTCACTATTGGGGTAATGCGCTAATTGGCATGGCCGCATCCGTTGTCACGTGGTGGCTCGTGGGAAAGCTGCGTCTTGAATGGGATGCGCAGGTCGTTCAACCGACCCTGTCCGGCGCGAAGGGCGAAAACGTTCAGCGTTGAAAACTCCTGAAAAATCAAAGACTTAGCCAGGTGTGTGACGGCAAGTCATCAAAAGGTGGGGCTCCAACGGGACTTTGTTGCATTGCAAGATTGCGCGGGCAAGCGAAAGGGTGCATGATGAATTCAAGTTCTGGATATTTGGAGGTTGCCAGAGGAAGGTCAGTCCATTGGCAACCATTTTGAAACGAGAGCAGAAGGAGGCTACTCATGAACTTGACGATCAGTGGACACCACCTCGAGGTCACGCCCGCATTGCGGTCGTATGTCACCAGCAAGATCGATCGAATCTCGCGCCATTTTGACCAAGTGGTTGATGTCAAAGTCCTGCTAACAGTCGAAAAACAAAAGGAAAAAGAACGACGACAGCGGGCTGAATGCAGCATTCATGTGAAGGGCGACGATCTGTTTGCTGAGAGTTCCCATGCTGATCTTTATGCTGCTGTAGATGAGCTTGTTG
>JANPAK010000198.1:0-3110 GCA_031429925.1 Variovorax sp. | reverse complement strand
CTTCAAACTGCAGCAGCTCGGTGTGCCCCGGAAAGCGGATCCCTGCTAGCCCCCAAGCCTCTTTGTTAATCGGTGCGGTGACCACGGCAGCCGCCTCGCCGCGTAGTGCCATGCCTGCGGCCTCGCGCACGCACTGTGCAGAGAATCTGCCAGCCAAATCGCTCACTTGCCCATAGGCAATCGGCGCAAGACGCTCGCCCTTTTCAAGTGAAAGTACGGGCAGCGCCGGATCGCTGCCCTCCCAAGCTTGCCCGGGTTGAGTGATTTCGCGAATCAAGACACCTTTGGCCAAGCTCGCGGCTCGTACCATAACGCCAACATCACCGAGCACAAAGCAGCCTGCCATCAACGATGGCGCTTGAAGCCAAGCTTTCGCGATAATTTCCGGGCCGATGCCGGCGGGGTCACCGAGTGTGATGACGGTGGGCAAGTGCTGTGTCATGCCTTGATTTCATCACACTTGTTGTGCCTCGACATCAAGGCCATGGGGATTGCGAACTTGTTAGCCGCGTAGGCCGAGCAATTCAACGTCGAATTTCAGCGTCGCATTCGGTGGAATGACTCCACCTGCGCCACGTGCGCCGTAGCCCATTTCGGGCGGAATGATCAAAGTGCGCTTGCCACCCACTTGCATACCTGCGGCGCCTTCGTCCCAGCCTTTGATAACCATGCCTGCGCCCAAATCAAACTCGAAAGGCTGCATGCGGTCTTTGCTCGAGTCGAACTTACCGCCCTGAACACCGTTGTTAAACAGCCAACCGGTGTAATGGACGGTGACTTCCTGCCCGGCTGTGGCGGTCGCGCCTGAGCCGAGTTCGGTATCGATGTACTGTAAGCCAGAGGCGGCCGTAACGGTTTGCGTCATGATGATTCTTTCACTATAAAATTGATAGCGCTTTGCGCAGAATATAAAAGGGGTAAAGCCTTAAAATGTCGTAAATTCTAGCCCGTTTGCTTTTTACAAGAGCTTTTCATGTCCTCTAAGCCACCCACTTCACCGCCCACGCCCTTGCCTGACGGCTTGCACCTCGACACCTTGGCGGTGCGCGCGGCCATGCCGCGTAGCCAATATGGCGAGAATTCCGAAGCCCTGTATCTCACCAGTGGTTATGTGCAGTCCAGTGCTGAATCATCGGCGCAGCGCTTTGCCGGCGAAGAGGAGGGCTATACCTATGGGCGCAGCGGCAACCCCACGGTGAGCAGCCTAGAGCTGCGGCTGGCTGCGATGGAGGGTACCGAGGCCTGCATGGCCACCTCATCCGGCATGTCGTCCATCATGCTGATGCTGTTTAGTTTGCTGAAATCGGGCGATCATGTGGTGTTTTCGCAGTCCATGTTTGGCTCGACGATCAAGCTGATTGGCAGCGAATTTGCTCGCTTTGGCGTGGAATCCACGGTCGTTGCGCAAACGGATTTATCGGCCTGGAAAGCGGCGGTTCGGCCGAGCACGAAACTGCTGTTCGCAGAGACGCCGACCAATCCGCTGACCGATGTGTGTGATATCGCCGCTCTGGCGGAGATTGCGCACAATGCAGGCGCACTGCTGGCCGTGGACAATTGCTTCGCCACTCCGGCTCTTCAGCGCCCCATCACGATGGGTGCAGACATCATCATGCACTCGGGCACCAAGTATCTTGATGGCCAAGGCCGCGTCATGGCCGGGGCTTTGTGCGCCAGCGAGCAGATGGTGAGAGAGAAGTTTTTGCCGGTGATGAAAAACACCGGCATGATTCTTTCGCCCTTCAATGCATGGGTGGTACTTAAAGGCTTGGAAACGCTGGATATTCGTATGCGCGCCCAGAGCGAACGAGCCATGCAAATGGCGCAATGGTTGGAGGCGCATCCCAGTGTGGCACGCGTTTTTTATCCAGGCCTGCCAAGTCACCCGCAACATGCGTTGGCGATGCGCCAGATGTCGCTGGGCGGGGCTTTGCTGTCTTTTGAAGTGAAGGCGGCGGATGCAACGCAAGCGCGCCAGCGTGCATTTCATGTGCTCGATAGCCTCCAGGTGCTCTCGTTATGCACCAATCTCGGCGACACCAAAACCCTGCTCACACATCCCGCGAGCACTTCGCACGGCAAACTCTCCGATGCCCAAAGACAAGCTGCAGGCATCGGCCAAGGCATGATCCGCATGGCCGTTGGGCTGGAACATGTCGGCGATATGAAGGCCGATTTAGAGCGCGGCTTAAACACGATTTGAATTCGCACCTATGACCACGATTCGCACGCGCATCGCGCCTTCTCCCACTGGCTTTCTTCACTTAGGCACCGCTCGCACAGCACTGTATTGCTGGGCTTTTGCGCAGCATCACAAAGCGCTGGGCGCAGACGCCCAGTTCATCCTTCGCATTGAAGATACAGATGAAGCGCGTTCTACCCAAGAGGCGGTCGATCAAATCATCGAGGCCATGAATTGGCTGGAGATGAAATACGACGAAGGTCCGTTTTATCAAATGAAGCGGATGGCGCGCTATCGTGAGGTGATTGCGCAGATGCTTGCGGCAGGCACGGCTTACCATTGCTACACCCAGCCCGCCGAGCTCGATGCGATGCGCGAAGCGCAAAAGGCGCGAGGTGAGAAGCCGCGCTACGACGGCACTTGGCGCCCGGCGCCCGGCAAGGTCTTGCCGCCTTCGCCGGCAAGCCTGCGGCCCGTCGTGCGTTTCAAAAATCCGAAGGGTGGCGATGTGGCTTGGGACGATATGGTCAAAGGCATCATCTCCATTAGCAATGACGAGCTCGATGACCTGATCATTGCCCGTCCTGTGAGTGATGAAGCCGCTGCTCAGGGCGAAACGGTAGGCACGCCCACCTACAACTTCTGTGTGGTGGTGGACGATTGGGACATGCGTATCAGCCATGTGATTCGTGGCGACGACCATGTCAACAACACGCCGCGCCAGATCAACATTCTGCAGGCACTGGGTGCTCCTTTGCCGATTTACGGCCACGTGCCGATGATTCTCGGACCCGATGGCGAAAAGCTTTCGAAGCGTCACGGCGCGGTCAGCGTGATGCAGTACCCGGCCGACGGCTACCTGCCGGAGGCCTTGTTTAACTACCTGGCACGGCTCGGCTGGAGCCACGGCGACGCCGAAAAATTTCCG
>JANPAK010000197.1:0-10384 GCA_031429925.1 Variovorax sp. | reverse complement strand
ACGGTATTCACGGACGCCGAGCCCGCCGCAGAGGCAGCGAATCCACCACCCGAGCCGCCGGCACCGGCCACCGCCGCGCCGATGCTCAGCGCGCTGATGATCCCGGTCTCGGACGCTGTCAGTTCGACACTACCCGAAGAGGTCACGGTGGAAGAGTCGATGTACGCCTTCACCTGGTTCACAGTGGTGTTGGTGGCGTTCGCCGCACCGAGCGAGCCGGCAGCCCCGCCGCCGGAACCACCTGCTCCGGAGCCAGCCAGTCCGCCACCGATCGCGGTGATTGCGCTGGTATCGGACGCGCTCAGCTTCACGGAAGCGCCGCCCGTAGTGGTTACCGTGCTGCCGTTGGCGATATAGGCAAAGGTCTTGTTGGCAACGACGTTGACCGAGGCTGCCCCTGCAACTGCGACTGCGGTGCCTCCGCCGGACCCGCCCGCCCCTGCAGCTGCGCCCCCGATCGTTGGCTCAACTGCGCCGCAAAATCTGCAGCACGCAACGCGTTGGGGAAGCGATCCAGCGCCAGCAGCATGCACAAAGGTCGCTGAGTGCCCAGCGGCTGCGAGGCCGGAACCGGCGTGTTTTCGCCCACGATGATCACAGGCAAGTTCGTGTCTTGAATCACTTCAGACGACACCGATCCGAGCAGCGCTGCCTTGATCGCGCCCAAGCCGCGTCGCCCCATCACGATGGCATCAGCGCCACACTCGCGCGCACGCCGCAAAACCGTTGGCGCTGCGTCACCCATGCAGGTTTGCGTGCTGTGCGCCACTCCGGCAGCCGCAAGCAAAGCGGATATCTTCGTCAGTGCGGCGGTGGCTTCTTCCTCGCGTGCGTCCAAGCTGATATGAGCAGGCACCAGAGCGCTTACGTCCCCTGCAAGCAAAGGGCGCTGCACAAACAAAACGGTGCACTGCAGTGGTAGCGCGGTTTGCGCGAGAGAGCCGAGCCATTGCGCTGCGCGCGCCGCGGGCTCGGAGCCATCGATCGCGAGCAAAAAATGCATCGCTGTCCTGTTGGGCGCGGCTGGCGTGGGGCTGGTAGGGGTATTCATGCTTGCATCATAGGTGGCCGCAGCACGGATGGGTTGATGCAGATCAAGACTGATGCACGCAGCCTGCCGCGCGCCGTGAATGCGCATGCCATACTTGTGCGCATGTTATTGAATCAACGAAATATCAGCGTCGCGACCGAGGTCGATCAAGGCCGGTGCGAGCCGACGCGCGTGGTGGCGCGGGCTGGCGAATGAGCGCAACTGGCCAGCTGAGCTCTAGCGCGGTGAGATGCAGCGTTCGCCATCCGCGGCTTGTTTTGGTCTTTTGGCTCGTACTCACTATCGTTGCAGGCTTAGGTGTTTGGCGAGGCGCCGCTGCCGCATTCACCACCGATGTCGTGCGGCGCGACGGCTCTGCTTCCGTCGCTGCTGACGCGCTGATTCGCAAGCATTTTCCGCAAGGCGTGGTAAGCGCTCGCGCGAATGAAGTGATCGTGATGCATGCGGATGCGCTAACTGTGAGCAGTCCCGAATACATCAAAGCGGCCGAGGCGATCGCAGATCGCCTCCAAGCGCTCGGACCCAATGTCATTGTCGGAGCCGGTGGCTACTTCATCGATGGCAATGAAGCCTTGGTATCCAAAGACCGGCAAAGCACAGTGATCGCACTGGTCGTTGCCGATCCTGCTCGAAATGTCGAGCGACTGCGCGCGGAGCTTCGCGCCGCCACTGCCGGCATGTCGATCAGTGCCACCTTGGTCGGACCGGCAAGTGTGGGTCTGGACTACCGCGAACTTGCAGAGCGCGATTTGCATGCCGAGCTAAGCATCGGCTTGCCGGCTGCGATCCTCGTATTGCTGGGTGTGTTTGGCAGCGTCGTTGCTGCCGCGTTGCCCTTGGCGGTTGCACTGGTGGCGATCGTTCTTGCGCTCGCGCTGATGGTGCTGAGTTCGGCACTGGCACCGGTCTACTTTCTTGTCACCAACATGATCGTGATGATGGGCTTGGCTGTCGGCATTGATTACGCTTTGTTCATGCTGGTGCGCTATCGGCAAGCTCGCCAAGCGGGTTTGGATGTGACGCAGGCCGTGCAGCAGAGCGGGGATGATGCGGGGCGCGTGGTCGCCTTTTCCGGCGCGACCGTGGCGCTGGCTTTACTTGGCATGCTGATCGTGCCCACGAATGTGTACCGCGGGCTCGCTGCTGGCGCGATCGCCGCCGTGTTCGTCGCCGTGGTAGCCTCGCTCACCTTGCTGCCGGCATTGCTCTGCTTACTCGGTGACCGCGTGAACGCTGGCCGCATCCCGCTGCCATGGCATCGCCATCAGCGCGCTGGCCAGGGCAATCTGGCGGGTCGTGCAGCTGCACTCTCCGCGCGATACCCCTGGCCAAGCCTAGTGGCCTCGGTGAGTCTGCTTGCAGCACTGGCCGCACCTGCGCTCCAAATGCAAATTGGGTTTGCGGGCATCGTCACGCTGCCTACGGCCACCGATAGTCGAGTCGCGTTTGAGCGCTTGCAGCGTGAGTTTCGCTTAGGCGTCGTGGCAGATGCTGTCGTGGTGCTCGAGAGCGCCGCCTTGGATGTCAAACCGAAGGGCGATGATCCACGCCAGAAGCATGCTGATGCCGTTTTTCAACACCTGCGCTCCGCCGCCGCCAAAGATCCCAACTTTGCTGCTGCCGATGCACTTGCGTCTCGCAGCAGCGATGGGCAATTGCACATGCTCACGATTCCCATGACAGGCGACGCCGAAAGCAAGGCCACACAAGAGGCCGTGCACAGGCTTCGCAGCGAACTCCTGCCGCAGGCCTTCGCTTCGGTCGCGAGGAGTGGTCTGGCCGAAGCAAAGTCAGAGGCGGGCAGCTCCGTATTGCCGCGCGGCCACGTCACAGGCGCTGCTGCGCGTTACCTTGATTTTTTTGCGCTCACCCGGGACTGGACGCCGGGCGTGATGGCCGCCGTTTTGTTGGCAAGCTTCCTGCTGCTTGCGCTCGCGTTCCGATCGGTCGTGGTTCCCATCAAGGCGATTGCTCTGAACTTGCTTTCGGTGGGTGCGGCCTATGGCAGCATGGTTTTGGTGTTTCAACACGGCGTGGGCGCAGAGTGGCTGGGCCTGCAAACCGTACCGGTGGTCGAGGCTTGGATTCCGCTGCTGCTGTTTACGATTCTCTACGGCTTGTCGATGGATTACCACGTCTTCCTGCTCACCAGCATGCGCGACCATTGGTTGCGCACGGGTGACAACACAGCGGCCGTCGTGCACGGCAGCGCGGCCAGTGCAGGCGTGATCACCGGCGCCGCGCTGATCATGGTTGCCGTGTTTGCCGGCTTCGCCATGGGCGAATTGGTGATGTTTCAACAAATCGGCTTCGGGCTGGCGGTCGCCGTTTTGTTGGATGCCACCGTGGTGCGCCTATGGTTGGTCCCGGCCGCGATGATCCTGCTCGGCGAGCGCAATTGGTATGCGCCCCGCTGGCTAAAAGGCTCAAACAGCTAGGCTCGCACCACGATGCCGAATTCAGCCTGCCAGCCGTCGCTGCCCTTGGAAAACGGCGCTTCCAGCAAGCTGCGATCACTGGTGCTGAGGCTGCGGGTGAGAAAGTCGCGGCCATTGCTCGGATCACCAGCCACATACATTTGCGTGGTCAGCAGCTCTTTCGATCCGAGTTTGACCTTCACATGAATATGTGGTGGCCGGCCTGGGTAGGGCACGGGCTTGATGGTGCGAAACCGGTAGCGGCCATCCGCGCCGACCTGCACTTTGCCAAAGCCTTGAAAGGCCATGGGTGTGCTGCCCGATGATCGGCTGTGGCGATACACGCCTTCATGGTCGCACTGCCAGATTTCCACCTGCGCGCCCGACACCGGCTTGCCTTGAAGATCCATCACCACGCCGCTGACCCAAGCGTTCTCGCCATTTTTGTAATCAACATTGCCGTTCTTGAGCAAATCGGCGTCGGCATCTTGCAAAGCCTGGTCGGGATAAAACGGCCCTTCTGACTGAGATGGCGTCAGGCGACGCGGCGTTTGAGCCACTGCGGGGCGCAGCAGCAAGGTGGGCAGCGCAACACTGGCGGCCAATGCGGCAGACAGGCGCAGGGCATCGCGGCGGGGGTGAGAAGGTGTCATAAGAGGCTTCCAAGTAAGGCGTCAACAGAGTCTACCGAGACGAATACGCGGTGCAAAGTTCCAAATCTTTACTTGTCATATACGTTGCGAGCCCTGCTAGCATTGCCACATGCCCATTGCCCACACCAACGCCGACATCGCCGAACTGCTGCGCTGCTGCAAAACCATCGCGGTGGTCGGGCTTTCAGACAACTGGCTGCGACCGAGCTACACCACCTCGCGCTACATGCAAGCGCGCGGCTACCGCATCGTGCCGGTCAACCCCAAAGGCGGCGAGATTTTGGGCGAAAAATGCTATGCGTCTTTGAGTGATATACCGTTTCCCATCGACATGGTGAACGTTTTTCGCCGCCCTGAAGACATGATGCCGATTGCGCAAGAGGCCGTGGCGCAGGCTCAGCGATTGCAAATCCATTGCTTTTGGCAGCAACTTGGTATTGACAACGAAGAGGCCGCCGAGCTGGTGAGCCAAGCCGGCCTGCACAGCGTGATGGACCGCTGCGTGAAGATCGAGCATGCGCGCCTGATCCGATAAACCGCCATGAGTCTGCCCGCTGAATCCTCGCTCCCCGCCGCGCTGCCGCAAGATGCGCAAAGCATTTTGGAGCTGGTTGCGCATTCGTTTTTCAGCGTGATGGCGGGCGCGAGCGAAGGCATGCTGCTGGTGGACAAGCAGGCTCGCGTCGTGTGGATCAATGACCAATACCGCCGCTTTTTGCCCGCTTTGGGCTTTGACAAAGAGAGTGATTTCGTCGGCCATCCCGTGAGCCGCGTTGTGCAAAACACGCAGATGCATCGCGTCTTGGAAACGGGCAAGCCGATTTTGATGGACTTGCTCACCAACCGCGCCGGCACCTTCCTCGTCAGTCGCTTTCCGCTCAAAGATGAGTCGGGCGCGGTGATCGGCGCTTTGGGCATTGTGCTGTTTGACCATGCCGAAACGCATTTGCAGCCTCTGATGGCCAAGTTTGATTTGCTGCAGCGTGATCTGGACGAAGCGCGCAAAGAGCTGGCCGCTAGCCGGCGCCAGCCCAAGGCCGGGCTGCGCCAGGCCAAGTATTCGCTGGCTAGTTTTGTGGGCACGAGCCCTGCCGCATCGGAAGTCAAGCGCCAAGCGCGCCGCGCCGCGCAATCGGCCAGCACCGTGCTCTTGCAAGGCGAAACCGGCACCGGCAAAGAGCTGCTCGCGCATGGCATTCACGCCGCATCGAACCGCGTGGACGGCCCGTTTGTGAGCGTCAATATCGCTGCCGTGCCCGACACGCTGATGGAAGCCGAATTCTTCGGCGTCGCGCCCGGCGCCTACACGGGCGCAGACCGGCGCGGGCGCGATGGCAAATTCAAGCTCGCTGATCGCGGCACGCTGTTTCTCGATGAAATTGGCGATATGCCTTTGGGCGTGCAGGTCAAGCTGCTGCGCGCCCTGCAAGAGCGCGAGATCGAGCCGCTGGGCTCGAACCAGTTGATTGGCGTGAACGTGCGCGTGATCGCCGCCACCTCCCGCGATCTGGGCACGCTGGTGCGCGAAGGCAAGTTTCGCGAAGATTTGTTTTATCGGCTCAATGTGCTGCCCATCCGCGTGCCGCCCCTGCGCGAGCGCGCCAGCGACATGCCTGCGCTGGTGGAGGCGCTCACCGAAGATCTGGCCCACCAAAGCGGCCTGCCCATTCCCGATATCAGCGAAGATGCCCTGCAACTGCTCGCCCGCCTGCGCTGGCGCGGCAACATCCGCGAGCTGCGCAATTTGCTAGAGCAAGCCATCCTCGCCGCCGAAGGCAAGAGCGTCGATGCCGCGTTGATTCAAGGCCTGATGGATGCCGATGCGCTGGAGCCTGCTTTGGAAGCATCTGCTGCGAAGGCTGCTTTGCCTTCCGCTACCGCGCTGAATTCGCCGTCAACCGCGCCACAAGCCGCTACAGTCAGCGCCCCGCCCGAGCAACTCTTGCAGCCGCTCGCCGAGCAAATCAACGCCCTAGAGCGCCGAGCCATCGCCGCCGCCCTACAAGCCACCGGCGGCAACAAACAAGCCGTCGCCCGCATGCTTGGGATTTCGCGGGCGACGTTGTATCAGCGGTTGGGGGAGATGCAAAATCTAGGTTGAGATGCGGAAGTGCTTCGCTCTTCTTTTTATAGCGCGTTACGCATATTCCATGCCGGCCATATGCCAAAATCGCCTCAAACTTTCACGCAGTAATCTCGTAGCGCTGCGCCTGCACAATGGGCCGCACGCTGCGATGCACGCGTTCCATCTTCACGAGCCCGTAGCGCGACATGGTTTTAAGCGTGCGCGACAAATTGCCTTGCTTGCGCCCCGTTAACTCAGACAAGGCGGTGATAGATTCCGGCTGCGATGTGCGGATCACGTCCAGCAGTTGGCGGTTCTCATCGCTTAGCACCTGAGCCAGCGAGCGCATTGAGGTAAACCAAACCTTCGGATCGCTCGGCTTCGGCTTAATCTCCCCTCGCGCTATAGAGAGCACGCGCTCACGCATTTTGTCTTGCGACAGGATACCAATTTTGATGATCTTCATTTGCTTTTCACCTCTCGCAGAACCTGGTCTGCATCCTTGAAAAAATCCACCAGCAACTGATCCGCGCTACTGAATCCATACGGAACGCCAAGATCAGCAACGCTGCGATGTTTGTGGTCAAAAGGGAGCTTCTGCCCCGCAAACCTTTTGCCCTTCACCTTCACCGCGTGCGCATTGTCATACCCCAATATTCGTTTGCCACTCGGCGCATGCAGCGTCAAGCTGTATCGAACGCCATGGGGAATATCTTTCGACGGCACAACGCGCCAAGCCTCCAGCTTGATCCAGTATCCATCCTCTTGATCAAGCACATTGCCATGCAAATCCAAAAGGTTCTGAATGCCGTGGTCCACCATCTTTGAAGTATATCATCTGAAGATATTTCAACGCTTCGCGTTTGCCCGATCCGCTCGCCTGCCGCGCGATGTGCCTGAAAAAGCATCATCCAATCTTCTATTGAGGCGCATTTCCTTCAACTTGCCAAGCCAAGTTTTTGTATCTACAATAACCCATGCGTGTTTCCTACGATCCAGCCAAATGCGACAAAGCGCTTGCGGAGCGCGGGTTAGATTTTGCGGATGCAGCACTTGTTTTTTAAGGGCTGACGGTGGAAGTGGAAGACACGCGAAAAGACTATGGTGAACAGCGAATCATCTGCTACGGCCAGCTTGCCGGGCGTTTGGTGGTGATTGGCTACACCCCGCGTGGTTCGGTGCGCCACATTTTTAGCAAGCGAAAGGCCAATGATCGTGAACAAACGCGCCTCGCCCCATATTTTGGGCTCTGATCTCGCACGCGTTGATGCGCATGTGGTCAAGCCGGCCGAATACAAAGACCTGCCGGAGCTCAGTGACGAGATGCTCAGCCGAGCCGTCGTCAAGAAAGGCGGTCGCCCCAAGTCTGCAAGCCCGCGCCAACTCATCTCCCTGCGTTTGCCTCCAGAGGTCGTCTCCCAATGGCGCGCCAGCGGCCCCGGTTGGCAAACCCGCATGGCTGAATGCCTCGCCAGCCCGCAAGCCCTACGCGCGAGCCGCTCACCTGCAGCGTGATGCGCCAGACTGCCAAAGGCTTTGCTGTGGCAAACAACTGGAACATTCCTCCCGAGTTGGAGGCCGAGATACGAGCCCGAGATCAGGTCTGCGTCTACTGCAGAGCACCATTCACGTCGTCCAAGGTGTCAAAAAAATCAGCAGCAAGCTGGGAGCACATCATTAACGATGAATCCATCATCAACGGGGAAAATATTGCGCTGTGTTGCTGCGGTTGCAATGCCAGCAAAGGGCAAAAGCAGCTTTCCGTTTGGCTGCATTCAGCGTATTGCGCGGCGCTAGGGATAAGCAGGGAAACTGTTGCGCCCGTGATCAAGCAAGCTATTGCAAATGGTCAGTAGCAGGAGCAGTCCGGCAGCGTCACAGGTGGCAGAATGATCCATCACAAAGGAATGCGCCATGCTTCAACTCCGACCCAACTGCGAATGCTGCAACAAAGATCTTCCGGCTGAATCCGCAGAAGCGCGGATTTGCTCGTTTGAATGCACCTTCTGCGCCTCATGCGCGGACGGCACGCTTGCTGGCAAATGCCCGAACTGTGGCGGTGAGCTGGTGGTGCGGCCACAGCGGCCGGCGTCTAAGTTGGCAAAATTTCCGGCGTCAACGCAGCGGGTTGTGAAGGAGCATGGTTGCGCAGCGGTTTTGTGAATGAATTGGCATCTAGCCGGCACAAACACTGCGTAATATGCTATTTATTTCGCAGCAAGAAAGCTCACTCTCACCTCAATCAAGGGCTGTGAAGGCGGCTGGCGAACGGAAGGTGCCAAACGATCAAATTCCATACAATCGTATGAAATAAATACATTAAGTGTCTGAAGTAAATACAAATTCAAGCAAAAAGCGCCCATTTATCCCCCCAAAACCCCTGGCACGCAACGTGCAGTATTTTGGGTTGAGCGTGTCGTTTGAATACAGAAGGAGACAAGATGCTGCGTCGTTCTATGATTTCTTTGGCTACCGGTTTGGTGGCTGCGGTATTGGCTTTGGGCGCGCAGGCGCAGTCTAAGCCGGATGTGAAGATTGCTTTGCTCACCGGCAAGACCGGGCCGCTGGAGGCGTATGCCAAGCAGACCATCGTGGGTTTCCAGATGGGCCTGGAATATGCGACGGGCGGCACCATGCAGGTGGCAGGGCGCAAGATCGTGGTGATTGAGAAAGACGATCAAGGCAAGCCCGATGTGGGCAAAGCCGCACTGGCCGCCGCTTATGCCGACGACAAGGTCGATCTGGCGGTGGGCACCACCGGCAGCCCAGTCGCGCTGGCGATGCTGCCCGTGGCCGAGGAATACAAGAAGATTTTCCTGGTGGAGCCTGCTGTCGCCGACAGCATCACCGGTGACAAATGGAACCGCTACATCTTCCGCACCGGCCGCAACAGCAGCCAAGATGCCGCTGCCAATGCCGCCGCGCTGGATCAAACCGGAAACGTTGTGGCTTTTTTGGCCAATGACAACGCGTTTGGTCGCGATGGCGTGAAGGCTGCCAAGGAATTCATGAAGAAAGCCAAGGTGGTGCATGAGGAATATCTGCCCGTGGGCACGACCGATTTCACCGCTGGCTTGCAGCGCATCATTGACAAGCTCAAGGATCAACCGGGCAAGAAATACATCTCGGTCGGCTGGTCCGGTAGCCCGACGCCGTTTCCGAAGATTGCGGATATGGATTTGAAGAAGCGCTTCGGTATTGATCTGGCCACCGGCGGCAACATCCTGCCCGCGATGGTGGCTTACAAGAGCTTTCCTGGCATGGAAGGCGCGCTGTATTACTATTTCGGCATTCCGAAAAACAAAGCCAATGAATGGCTGGTGGCCAACCATTACAGCAAGTTCAAGCAGCCGCCAGACTTCTTCACAGCAGGCGGCATGAGTGCGGCAATGGCAGTGGTGGAAGCGCTCAAGAAAACCAATGGCGATACCAACACCGAAAAGCTGATCACGGCCATGGAAGGCATGAGCTTCGAAACGCCCAAAGGCAAGATGACTTTCCGCAAGGAAGACCATCAGGCCATGCAAGACATGTTTCACTTTCGCATCAAAAACGATCCGGCCTTTGCTTGGGGCGTGCCCGAGCTGGTGCGCGTGATTCCAGCGAGCGAACTGAACATCCCCATCCGCAACAAGCGCTGAAATCCAGCTGTCATAGAGCCTGATGGCTTGCGCAATGCGCAAGCCGGGGCATTGCTCATGCTTGAAACCCGAGAACTCACCATTCGCTTTGGCGGCCATGTGGCGGTCAATGCGGTGTCTTGCTCCTTTGAGCCGGGAACCTTGACAGCCATCGTTGGCCCCAACGGCGCCGGCAAGACCACCTATTTCAACCTGATCTCTGGCCAGCTCAAAGCCAGCAGCGGCCAGGTGTATTTGGGTGGAAAAGAGTTGTCGGGCATGAGCACTTCTGCGCGCACACGGGCAGGCCTAGGCCGAGCCTTTCAGTTGACCAATTTGTTTCCCACGCTCACGGTGCTAGAAAACGTGCGGCTCGCGGTGCAAGCCACGCTGGGTGGCTCGCACCGGCGCGGGCTCAATCTTTGGAGCATCTGGAGTGATCATCGCGATCTGGTCAAGCGCGCCACGGAGATTCTGGAAACGGTTGCGCTGGCGCATCTGGCGAGCAAGAGCGCGGCGAGCCTGCCGCATGGGGATCAACGCAAGCTCGAAGTGGCTTTGCTGATGGCGCTGGATCC
>JANPAK010000196.1:0-2086 GCA_031429925.1 Variovorax sp. | reverse complement strand
AAGTGATCAATCACCGCGCCAATGCGCTGCGAGAAGGCCGCCACCAAATGCGCAGCTGCTGTGCCATGTGCTTTGGTTTGAATGTCTTGCGCGAATTGCTCGGCGCTGTCTGAAATCCCCGCGTCGTGCTGCATGCGCGTGCCTGCCGCTGGAATGAAGCCTGAGGACAGCGCCGTAGAGCCGGCGGGCTGTGCATCGCGCT
Organism: Variovorax sp.; assembly: GCA_031429925.1. Taxonomy (GTDB): domain Bacteria; phylum Pseudomonadota; class Gammaproteobacteria; order Burkholderiales; family Burkholderiaceae_C; genus JANMDU01. Next base: position 1,884 of record JANPAK010000196.1, on the reverse strand, counting down.
CGATCACGACACAATCCACGCCCGAATCGCGCAGTCTGATGGCTGCCACTAGGCCGCATGCGCCGGCACCAACGATGGCAACGGGGACGTGTAAGTCGGTGAGCGGCAAGCTGCCGTGCTCGATCCGTGCTCTCATGTGGATAGATGCTCCCGCAGCTCGTCACAGCTTATGACTTGGGCTACGGTGCGCATATCGGCGATCGACGCGTCATGCGTTGCTTGGCTGAATGCCGCGCAGCCATCACTCAATACCAGCGTTTGGTATTCGCGCATGTGGGCATCGCGCACCGTGCTGGCGACGCCGCCATTGGTGACGATGCCGCAAACCATAACGGTGTTGATGCCGGCGTGTTGTAAAACCCAATCGAGCTGCGTGTTAAAAAATGCCGAGTAAGCCACCTTGCATACGCTCACATCGACCATCGGTGCGATGGCATCGACCGGCGCCTGCCCCCAACTGCCGGGTGCGAAATCGCCTCGCTTTAAAAAGGGGCGCAAGGCGAACAGGTGAGGAGCGATCATGGGTTCGCCCATGGCGTTTGGCCAAAGTGTGAACTGACTGGCCACAACGATGCCACCCTTGTCCTTCAAGGCTTGAGCCACGCGCGCCACGCGGTCCGGTAGCAGCAGTGCTTGGGCGCTGGTCGCTCCACCTCGGGCATAGGCACCACGCGAATCCAAAAAGTCGTTCTGAAGGTCGACGATGATCAGTGCCGTTTTTGTCGGGTCTAGAGCGAGTGACGTCATACAGTCTGAATCAATAAATTGCCCAGCGCGTCAACGCGCGCGCTAAAGCCGGGTTCTAGCCATACCGTGGTATCGGGTTGCTCTAAAACGGCGGGCCCTTGCACCACAGTTGCTACCGGTAATTCAAGTCTGTTGTAGCGAAGGGCTTCACACCATTGGCCTGCATGGTAGACACGCTGTATCCCAACAGGTGTTGTTGAACCTTGGCCCGACGGAGCGAGGATGGCGAGGTCAAACTTCGGGCGCACGCCAATCCTTGCGTAGCGCAGATTCATCACCCGCACCGCGATGCCGCTCAGGATGCGACCAAAGGATTGGCGATAGGCCGCTTCAAAAGCCGACAAAACACCCGAGTGATTTAACTGCTCAGGCAGCACCGGGACGGCGAGGGTGTGCGTTTGGCCTGCATACAGCATGTCAAATTCAATCTGCTGCGTGACTTGCGCGAACCTCACGCCGGCGGAATCGAGCCGGATCTGACATTGCTGGGCGAGCGCGTCAATGCGTTGCCCGACTTCGTTCATGTCTAAATCAGTCAGGGCGCGATTGAGGGTTTGCACGGCGTCGTGGCGCATGTCCGCCATGACACAGCCGAGGGCCGAAGTGACGCCAGGGTAGCGCGGCACAATGCCTGTTGTCACACCGACCTCCCGCATCATGGCGCAGACGTGCAAAGCGCCGCCTCCGCCAAAGGGCATATAGGCAAACTGGCGCGGGTCATGGCCGCGCTCAATCGACACCACGCGGATCGCACCGGCCATTCGGGCGTTGGCCACGGTCAAGATGGCCTCCGCCGCTGCCATCACGTCAAGATCAAGAGGCTTGGCAATATGTTCTTCAATCGCTGAGTGGGACTTTTGCGCATCCATGGTCGCCAGCAAGCCGCCGCCAAGCGGGCGGTCTGCTGCGATACGGCCGAGCAGGACGTTGGCGTCGGTAACGGTGGGGCGCGTGTTGCCGCGCCCATAGCAAGCCGGGCCAGGCACACTGCCGGCTGATTCAGGACCCACCTGCAGCATGCCGCTGGCGTCTACTGACGCGATCGAACCGCCGCCTGCACCAATGGTTTCAATCTGGATCATCGGCGAGCGCACCACCATGCCAAAGGCAATCGAGGTTTGCGCCGCTAGCGTGGCC
>JANPAK010000195.1:0-7914 GCA_031429925.1 Variovorax sp. | reverse complement strand
GCGGAGCAAGTGCGCGACACCGCCGCCGAGCTGCTTAACATCTACGCACGCCGCGCCACTCGCCAAGGCCATGCGTTTCGCTATTCGCCCGATGATTACGAGCGCTTTGCCAAAGACTTTGGCTTTGAGGAAACGCCAGATCAACGCGCCGCCATTCACGCGACGATCCAAGACATGATCTCGCCTCGGCCGATGGATCGTTTGGTCTGCGGGGACGTGGGTTTTGGCAAAACCGAAGTGGCATTGCGCGCCGCCTTCGTGGCTGTGACCGGCGGCAAGCAAGTGGCCATTCTCGCGCCGACCACGCTGCTGGCCGAGCAGCATTTTCATACCCTCACCGATCGCTTTTCCAAGTGGCCGATCAAGGTGATGGAGATGAGCCGATTTCGCTCTGCCAAAGAAATCACTGCGGCGCTCAAAGGCATTGCCGACGGCAGTGTGGACATCATTGTGGGCACCCACAAGCTGCTGAGCGAGAAGACCAAGTTCAAAAATCTCGGGCTGCTGGTGATTGACGAGGAGCATCGCTTTGGCGTGCGCCACAAAGAGGCGATGAAAGCCTTCCGCGCTGAAGTGGACGTGCTCACGCTCACCGCCACGCCGATCCCGCGCACCATGGGCATGGCGCTAGAAGGCATTCGCGATCTCTCGGTGATCGCCACCGCTCCGCAGCGGCGCTTGGCGATTCGCACCTTTGTGCGCAATGAAGGCAATGGTGTGATCCGCGAGGCGGTGCTGCGCGAGCTCAAGCGCGGTGGGCAGGTGTATTTCTTGCACAACGATGTCGCCACCATAGAAAATCGCCTCCAGCGGCTCCAAGATCTCTTGCCCGAGGCCCGCATCGCTGTGGCACATGGACAGATGCCCGAGCGGCAACTTGAGCGGGTGATGCGCGATTTTGTGGCGCAGCGCTTCAACATATTGCTGTGCTCCACGATCATCGAAACCGGCATTGATGTGCCCAGCGCGAACACGATTGTGATCTCGCGTGCCGACAAATTTGGTCTAGCGCAGTTGCATCAGCTGCGCGGGCGTGTGGGCCGCAGCCACCATCAGGCCTATGCCTATCTGATGGTGCCGGATACCGAAAGCCTGACCAAGCAAGCCATGCAGCGCCTGGAAGCCATTCAGCAGATGGAAGAGCTAGGCAGCGGCTTTTACCTCGCTATGCACGATTTGGAAATTCGCGGCGCGGGCGAAGTGCTTGGTGAAAACCAAAGTGGCAATATGCTGGAAGTGGGTTTTCAACTCTATAACGAAATGCTGGCAGAAGCGGTGCGCTGCTTGAAAGCGGGCAAAGAGCCCGACCTGCTCAATCCGATGGCTGCGGCCACCGAGATCAACTTGCATTCGCCGGCACTTCTGCCCAATGATTATTGCGGCGATGTGCATCTGCGCTTGAGTTTTTACAAGAAGCTGGCGACCGCAAAAACCAATGATCAGATTGATCATTTGGTCGAAGAGTTGGTCGATCGCTTCGGCAAACTGCCGCAACCCACCGCCACCCTGATCGACGTGCACCGCCTGCGCGTGCTCTCGCAGCCCTATGGCGTGCAAAAGGTTGAGGCAGCACCAACGGGCATCACGATCATCTTCAAGAAAGATGCGCCTATCGATCCGATGGCGATTGTGCGTTTGATACAGAAGAATCGTCACATCAAGCTGGCGGGCAATGAAAAGCTGCGGATTGAGCGCGAACTGGCTGAACCCAAAGACCGCGCGCAGATGGTGCGCGATGTGTTGCGCAGTTTGGGCGAGCCATTGAAAAAGGCCGTGCTGGCGTGAGCGCTGCGACCGCTGACACTGCCTCCGGCTTGGTGCGCTTGCAGCCGTATGCGCCGCCACCCGACGCAGGTTTGCAGATCGTCTTTCAAGACGATCATCTCATTGCGATCGACAAGCCGGCGGGCTTGCTATCGGTACCCGGGCGTGGTGCTGATCTGCAAGACTGCGCCTTGCGCCGCGTTCAGTTGCGCTTCCCGAAAGCTTTGCTTGTTCATCGCTTAGACGAAGCCACCAGTGGTTTGCTTTTGTTTGCGCTATCGCCATTTGCGCAAACAGCTTTGAGTGCAGCCTTTGAAAAAAGACAAATCAAAAAGAACTATGTGGCTTGGGCGCATGGCCTGAATTTGCCGGAAACTGGCATCATTGACGCGCCCATTGCCGTTGATTGGCTGCAGCGGCCACTTCGCAAAATTTCTCCTGAGCAAGGCCAAAGCGCCTCAACGCATTTCCATGTGCTACAAAAAAATGAGCAAATGGCGCATACGCTGCTTAGCCTAGAGCCTCAAACGGGCCGAACCCATCAACTGCGTGTGCATTTGCAGCATATTGGGCATCCGATCGTGGGCGATCGCCTCTACGGTTTAGTGCACGATAGTGCTGCGCGCCTCATGCTGCATGCAACTGGCTTGCAATTGCAGCACCCAACGGACGCTGAAAAAACCATCACTTTGGCGTGCCCGCCGTCATTTTGACGACGCAAATACGCTGATCAGGATCCCGAACGATTCTCGTCGACACTATTGCGCAGCGCGGTCTGCGCCACGGCGTTAAACGCATGATCCACAATTTGGCCATCGGACACCATCCGAATCAGGCCTTGGAGAGACAATTTGTCCATGGTGCGCTTGCTCATGGAGTGCGCTTTGCCGCCACGCGACACAAACATGAATAGCGTGCGCATCGGACTCGCCCAAGTGAGCTGGGCGCGCACCCATGCGCCTTCCAGCATGAGCTCCACCCAAGAACCGATGGGTATGCTCACGGTGGCTTCCGGCGACAAGGGCGGCGCATCGGCGGCTGGCACCGCTGAACTTACGTCGACAGGCATCACAGCCTGCTCATTCACAAAACCCGCTTCTGAGACTTCTCGCTGCGCTAGCCACACACCGTCTTGCCCGTCGTTGCGGTCGTGACGCGAAGAGGGGAAATCCTCAAAAAAACCATCTGCATCGGCGTCTGGATTTGCGCCGCCGCCGGGCAAGGACCCTTGCGCGCTGGCCGCATAAAGCGCCTCCAGCTCAGCACGCGCCGAGGCTGCTTGAGCAAGATCGAATTGCGACAACGTCCCCTCGGTGACGACAAGGTCGTCTTGCGCTTTTGAAGCTTGCATCAACGCAGCTTGCGCGGCCTGCGCTGCTTCCTGCCGACCACCCTCCAGAGCCACTTCGTGCAATTCGATCAACCCACCGAAGAAGTCTGTAATGCGCTCGGCAGGAAACTCAATGATCGCCAGCCCTTGGCGCAGTTTGGCCAACATGCTTGGGATGAGCTGCACTAGGCGCTTGCGATTTCGTTTCGCCTTAGACGGCTGCACGCTCCAGAACAACTCATTGACAAGGCTTTGATAGCCCTGCGGGTCGGTGCGTCCATCGGTGCATCGCAACTGGCTTTCTGCAACGGCATGCGCCCAAGGCCCACAGACAAAATCCAGCACCATCTGCGGTACCTCGATACCGTGAGCTTGCTGCCGAAATTCTTGCGCCACATGTTGAGCAATGGTGTTACGTTGTTCTGCATGAAGGAGCGCGCGGGCGGCTTCCTCTCGGCGCACATTTTCGTCAGCATCCAGCTTCATCCAGATGGCACCGAGCCGCTCCACCACGTCGCCAAACGCCAGCTGCGGTGTTTCCCCGGCCTTCGTCTTCGATTGCAGCATCGCGATACTTTGCGCCACCGACTTGATGAAAGCCTCGTAACCTTCTTCACGCTCGTGGGAAAAACCCAAGCTTCGATTGGTCACGCCATCTAGAAATTGGCGCGCAGCATGCTGCTTATCGCTGAAGAATCGACCATCTTCTTGCGCAATTTGCATCAGCATCGGCTCGAGCGTTTGAAGATGATCACGAACACGCGGCAGCAAGCGATCATCTTGAATCAGGTTATCCAGCATCAGCCGTACGACCTCTTCACCCAACTGTTTGCCCAACTCACGCCCGTCTTTCAAAGCCATGCGCGCCTGCGCCGCCTGACGCTGCGCATCGGCTTTGGGATTGTCTTTGCTATCTTTGGCTTTTTTCTCCAAGCGCTGAACCATCGCTTCGACCTGCCGCATATCTTGCAGCGCCACCACAGATGCAGGCACCGTATGCAGGAAGTCTTGAGCGCGCCGCGCCTCGCCGTCCAATTCACCGGAAAGCAAGCGACGCAACTTGTCCAGTGTCAGCAGAGTTCGCGCCACAGAATTGCTGACTGCACTGGGGTTGGCTTTGGCCACGCCAGGCAGATTGATGGGCTGTGACGTGGAGGCCTCTTCCACACCATACGACTTAAGCCATTGGCACAGCTCATGGTAGAGCTTGCGCAGCAGCACGCCCAATCGCGCCGCTGAATGCGAGATGATGGCGCCGCGAATCTCCACATCCGCAACCTGTTCGGCGATGCAGTCGCGCAATGCGCGGGCAAACATCTCAGGCCGAAGCGGATTGATCTGGGATTGAACCGTGATCCAACCCAGCAAAGAACTGATCAGCGCGTCTAAGGTGGGCATCACCTCATCCGTCACCATGGTGATTTCTTGCAGTGCGCCCGCGACTTCAATGCTTTCGTCGAGATCTTCTTCTTCGAACAACTTGAGATCTTCAAAGCGCATTAACTGTGCTGACTGTGCGGTGGTCCCGACGCCCAAGAAGACGTAGTAGCGAAGCCGCTCAACGAACGTATCCATGGCCTGCTGCTTGTTCGCGATCAACAGATCTACAACAGCCTGCACCGGTGGTGGGAAATTTGGCTTAACCATGCCGATACCCTTGGCGGGCTTGTCGCCCTTGCCACCCAAGGACTCGATGACCTTCTCGATGATCGAAGGCGCTTGATCGACAGCCACCTCCAAGCACTGGCGCAAGGTGACGCGCGAGCCAAAGGGCTCGTCTATCACACCAAGTGGTCGGGGTTGAGAAGTGGCCATGATCTTTCTTGTAACACCTTTATCTTACTGGAAGCCTATACCCACTGAATGATCGCCGCTTTACTTGAGCGCCTTGTAGCGCACGCGCTTTGGCTTAGCGCCTTCTTCACCCAAGCGCTTTTTCTTGTCAGCTTCGTATTCTTGGTAATTGCCGTTAAAGAAGGTCCACTGCGAGTCGCCCTCGCACGCCAAGATGTGGGTCGCGATCCGGTCAAGGAACCAGCGATCATGGCTGATCACCATGATGGAGCCGGCAAACTCGAGTAAGGCATCTTCCAAAGCGCGCAGGGTTTCGACATCTAAATCGTTAGAAGGCTCGTCGAGCATCAACACGTTACCGCCGGCGATCAGGGTCTTGGCCAAGTGCAAGCGCCCGCGTTCGCCGCCCGAGAGATTGCCCACGCGCTTTTGTTGATCGCCACCAGAGAAATTGAAGCGACCACAATACGCGCGGCTGGCGACCGTGAATTTACCGATTTGTAACATATCCAAACCGCCAGAAATCTCTTCCCAAACGGTTTTTTCACTGGTCAGGTCGTCGCGGCTTTGATCCACAAAAGCCATTTTCACGGTGGGTCCGATGGTCACGGTGCCGGAATCGGGCTTCTCTTTGCCAGAAATCATCTTGAAAAGCGTGGATTTACCCGCGCCGTTGGGCCCAATGATGCCCACAATCGCGCCTGCTGGCACGGAGAAACTCAGATTGTCGATCAGCAAACGATCACCAAAGGCTTTGGAGACACCGTTAAATTCGATCACATTTGCGCCCAAGCGCTCGGCCACCGGAATGAAAATCTCCGAGGTTTCATTGCGCTTTTGGTATTCCTCGCTAGAGAGTTCCTCAAAGCGAGCGATACGCGCTTTGGATTTGGCTTGGCGCCCTTTCGGGTTCTGGCGAATCCATTCCAGCTCTTTCTTCAAGGCTTTGGTGCGGGCTTCTTCGCCTTTTTGCTCTTTCGCTAAGCGATCTGTTTTCTGGTCAAGCCATGTGGAATAGTTGCCTTTCCAGGGAATGCCTGAGCCGCGGTCGAGTTCCAAAATCCACTCAGCAGCGTTATCTAGGAAATAACGATCGTGGGTGATGGCGACCACGGTGCCTGAGAAGCGAGCCAAGAATTGCTCCAGCCAATCCACCGATTCAGCATCCAAGTGGTTGGTCGGCTCGTCAAGCAGAAGCATGTCGGGCTTGGAGAGCAGCAGTTGGCAAAGCGCCACTCGGCGTTTTTCGCCGCCAGAGAGGTTGCCGATGATGGCATCCCATTCGGGCAGGCGCAGCGCGTCGGCAGCGATGTCCAGCGCGTGGCCGGTGTCGTCGCCCGAAGCAGCGATGATGGCTTCTAACTCCGCTTGCTCGGCAGCGAGTTTGTCAAAATCAGCATCTTCTGCACCGTAGTCCACATACACCTGCTCCAGCCGAGCTTTGGCCTCCATCACGGCAGCCATGGCGGTTTCCACGGCTTCGCGCACCGTGTGCGCAGGGTTGAGCTGCGGCTCTTGCGGCAGATAGCCCACTTTGAGGCCAGGCATGGGCGTGGCTTCGCCCTCAATCTCTTTGTCGACACCCGCCATAATTTTCAGAAGGGTGGATTTGCCCGAGCCATTGACGCCAAGCACACCAATCTTGGCGCCTGGGAAAAACGAGAGCGAAATATCCTTGAGGATATGGCGTTTGGGAGGGACGATCTTGCCGACCCGATTCATGGTGTAGACGTATTGAGACATAGCCTAGGATTGTAAGTTTTGCAACGCCCAAAAAAACGAAAAGCGGGAAAGAACCCGCTCTTTTCTGCGTCAGCGACACTACTTACATCTGCGTCACACCTTGCGAATGACGGCGCAGGCGCTTCGCGGTCCAGAATTACCGGTTGGCTGGGTTTTGTAGTCATCGGGGTCCCGGTGCACGATCAGACCACGATCCAGAACGCTATTCGCGCCTTTTCCTAGGCTAATACCTGCGGTTGTGAAGTCAATCTTCGCAACGCCGCTGGCATCCGACTTGAGAGATGGCAAATCGCCAGCGTGATGCCCGCCCGCATGCCCATGCTGTGCATGGGGCTTGCCGTCGGGGTTGAAATGCCCGGCCGTACTCATGCCATCCCCGCTAGAGCAATCGCCCTTCTCGTGCACATGAAAACCAAACTCCGCGTTAGGCTTAAGCCCGCTCACTTGTCCACTGACCCGCACGCCTGAGCTCATTTGCGCAAATCTGATTTCGCCAGAAACAGTGTTGCCACGCGTCGATTCGAGCTTCGCTGTTGCTATGGACTCTGGGGGCTCCAAGCTAGCGCAACCGATCAATAGCGCGCTGACCATGGCGGCGCTCAATGGGACGAGTCTAAGTACATTCATTCTTGTCTCCAATCATCTCAGCCAACCCGAGAGGCTCTCTATTGTGCACCACTGTCTGCAATCGAGCGACTCAAGCGCTTGGACTCAAGCCAAGTACTTTGCAAACTGAGCAATATCCACGTTCCCGCCTGAGATAATCACGCCCACGCGCTGGCCTTGGATTTGAACTGCGCCTTGCATCGCAGCGGCCATCGCCAACCCGCCCGTCGGCTCGATCACCATCTTCATGCGACTCGCGGCAAAGCGCATAGCTTCAATCAACTGCGCGTCGCTCACGGTCACTATATCGTCAACCAGCTCTTGAATCACCGGGAAAGTGAGGTTTCCGACAAACTGCGTCTGCGCCCCATCGGCAATCGTTTTCGGCGTATCGATCTTGATGATCCGATTAGCACGTTTGCTCTGCTGCGCATCGTTACCTGCTTCGGGCTCCACGCCGATCACACGAATCTTCGGATTCAAATGTTTGGCCGCGACCGCGCAGCCTGAAATCAGGCCCCCACCGCCCAAGCAAACGAGCAAAGCATCAAGCTGCCCCACTTCCTCCAGCAATTCCAGCGCCGCTGTGCCCTGCCCCGCCATCACATGCGCATGGTCATAAGGTGGGATGAGCGTCATTCCGCGCTCTTGCGAGAGCTTTTTGCTGATCGCCTCGC
>JANPAK010000194.1:0-7535 GCA_031429925.1 Variovorax sp. | reverse complement strand
CCACCACCACCACGTTGCGACCGACGACGGTTCTATTGACTGAATTCATTGCTTATCTCAATACTCAAATACTCTTAACAACCCACTGCCCAGCCACTTCAGCCAGCTCGCGGTTGCATTCAAACTCTTGGACTTCAGCCTCATGCCCGGGTAGCACGCAAACGACCGTATCGCCTGCCGCCCGTAGCCGAGCAATTGCCTCGCGCAAGGCTGCGGATTCACCCCATGGCGCGCGAATGGCAGTGTGGAGCTTTTGGCTGGGCGCTGCGGCGACCAAATCCTTGACATCAAGGGAAAAGCCCACCGCAGGCCGGTTGCGGCCAAACACCGAGCCCACTTCGTCATAGCGTCCACCGCGTGCGACGGCATCGCCCGCACTAGGGGAATAAATGGCAAAGCGAGCGCCAGTGTAGTAAGCGTAGCCGCGCGCATCGGACAAATCAAAGCTGACCTTGACGTCGGGTTGCGCGGCCTGGATCTGCTCTGCAAGGCGCTTCAAATTTGATAGCAATGCGCGCACATTCTGAAAGGGCTGGAGGCTATTTTCAGCCTCAACAAGGATGCTTTCATCACCATACAAGCGGGTCAGTTGCACCAGCGCTTCGCGCTGCGCGGCAGGAAACGTTGCGGTCAACTCACCCAGCGCAGTCACATCTTTGGCTGCGAGCGCGGCATGGATTTGCGACAGTTGCTCAGCAAACACAGGCGCACCCGCGAGCAAGCTGCGGACAATTTGCGCGTCGGCCAAATCGACTGTCAGGTCCTTCAAACCCGCGCGTTGCAGGCAATCGATCGCTAGCAGCATGATTTCCAGATCGGCTTCCATCCCAGCATGGCCGTAGATCTCAGCGCCAAACTGCAGGGGCTCCCGCGTCGCGTGAGGCTTGGCCGGCGCCGTGTGCAGCGCGGGGCCGCAGTAGCACAAACGGGCGACGCCTTGGCGGTTGAGCAAATGGGCGTCAATGCGGGCGACTTGCGGCGTGCTATCAGCGCGCACACCCATGGTGCGGCCCGAGAGTTGATCGACGAGCTTAAAGGTCTGCAAATCCAGCGCCTGGCCGGTACCCGTGAGCAGGGATTCAAGGTATTCCAGCAGGGGCGGCATCACCAGCTCATAGCCATAGCTGCGAGCGGCGTCCAGCAGGCTGCGGCGCAATTCTTCGATGCGGCGCGCCTCGGAAGGCAACACATCGGCAATGTGATCGGGAAGCACCCAGGCGGACATTTTTGTGAGAGTCGGGTTAAAAAGGGATTTTACCCGCCTACTTTGGGCTGTCCCGCCCAAAAGTACTGAGCTGCTTGCGAGTTTTCAAAAAAATAGTCCGCGCTGGCCGCGCGGCTATCCGAAGGATGACTCAATTACTGCTAGGGTTGGATGACGGACTTCCAGTCGTTTGAATCGAAGTGCACATCGGATGGCCAGGAAAGGCCCCGCTCTCGCATTGCTTGACCACACAACGCTGGAGAGCCAAGAATACCCGTTTGCCACAAGCCTCCTGCGGACCGGGCGCAGTCCCGCCGGCTACGGTTTGCGGAAGTTTGTCCGCCGATCCTGCGCCCAATGGTGCTTGGTATACGGATGTCGCCGGACGACTACCTGCGACGCCCGCGCCGCTGGTCACTTGGTCCATTTGACGGGTCGCCTGCTGCAACGCACTCAATGTTTCGGCATTTTTTGCCCCTGTGGTGGCCAGCGCTGAACCCGCTATAGCGCCGACCACAGGAGAACCACCACGAGCAGCATTTACTGCTGCGTTTGTTTCGGCGGAGGTCATTGCGCTACCGACCTGTCGATCGGCGCCAGAGGAATTTGCATTCTGCCTGGCAGCTCGGAGACTATCGGCAAGATTCTTAAAACTGCCCTTCAAGGCTTCCTGCTCTTGCAGGCGCTGCTGCTGGCGCGCTTGCTCCGCCAAAGCTTGTTGCTGCGCCACGTACTGCGGCGTCTGAACGATTCTCGGCTCATTCCGATTGCCTTGATTCATGTAAGCACTGTCGTTTGACGCTTGTGCAATGACTCTGGGTTGCCGAGCCTGCTCACGCTCGCGCTCACGTTGCATCCGCTCGATATCACGCTGATAGGCCGTTTGCTGGGCCTCTTGGGTGGCACTTTGTCTGCGCTGATTGTCGATTGCCTGTTGCTGTTGGATACGCTGCTGACGCTCTTGGTCTTTTTGTGCTTCCAGAACTCTACCGTTATAACGCGCTGTCTCAACACATTGGCGGAGGGCTTGATTAAACCTAGGCTCGGCTTGTGCTCGAAACGATTCATAGTGCGCTTCTATGCGCTTTTGCTCAGCGAAATATTGGTTGTAGCAACTGAGCCACTGATTACTAGCCGCTTTGTAGTTTTTGTCGCAGGCAAACTGGTTTCCAAGTTGCTTAAGTTTTTCATACTTCTGTTTGTACTGGTCTCCTTCATCAGTACTGATCCAATTGCCGGGCTTGCAATCGTTGTAAGCATCCATGGGTTTGCTTGGAAACTGCCACGCAAAGATGGGGCTAGACATTGACAGCAGAACAATGAGACTCAAAAGCTTAATTGTTGTCATTTCTTCTCCTAACAAGCATATAGATTCTTGTTTCAATATACATGTCTCCACCTCGGCATGTCAATAGTCCCTTCTACTCAACGTCATGGCCTCGCCATCGAATTTCCTCAAATTCGCTCGCACAGGAAATGCGGATATCCTTGCTTCTACCATGACCCCGCTCGACGCCATCACACAGCTCTTTGCCCCGTTGCGCACCCACGCCTTCGCTTACCCGATGTTGGAGGTTGTGCACATCATTGGCATTGCCCTAGTTTTCGGTAATCTGGTGCTGCTGGAGCTGCGCGTCTTTGGCTTTGGAAAGGCCTTGCCGATCCGAGATTTGGCACGGCTGGCTCTGATGCTGGCTGTAGGCGGCTTCAGCTTGGCGGCGCTGTCTGGCCTCCTCATGTTTGCCACGCAGGCACTGGAGCTGCTGGCCAACCGCGCCTTCGTCATCAAAATGCTCTTGCTCACGCTAGCGGCCAGCAACGCCGCTTGGTTTCATGGCCGAGATTCCTTGGCGAAACTTGATGCGGTTGCCAAGCTCCAAGTTTTCGCATCCACGCTGATCTGGATCGCTGTGATTTTTTGCGGCCGCTGGATCGCCTACCTCTAAGCCCATCTTTTGATTCAACCCATTTCAAGGAGACCCCGATGCTTCACCGCCCCACCCGCCGACAGACCCTACAACTGATCGCAAGCAGCGCCATGCCCGCCAGCCTCGCCGCCCATGCCCACCACGGCTGGAGCAGCTTTGATTTGGATCGCCCGATCTATTTGGAGGGCAAAGCCAGTAAAGTGAAGTGGCAAAGCGCCCATACCGAATTGATGCTGGAACTCACCCCCGGCCTGAAACTCCCCGCCGACTTGGCCAGCCGCAGCATCCCGGCGCAAACCGCCCCCGTGGATGCGCCTGCTTTGCTTAAGAAAGCCCAACTGCCCAAACGGGCTGATAAAACTTGGGAGATCGAACTGGCGCCGATCTTCCGCATGGAAGCGTGGAAGATCGCAGAGATCAAAAACGGCCAATCCCTGGCCGTGCTCGGCTTCACCTTCAAAGACGAGAAAGGCAGCGCCACGTTGCGGGCTGAGTTCTTGTGGATTGATGGCAAAACATACGCGCTGCGCTCGGGCCCGGCCTAAGCCCGAAAACGATTGGTAATGGGGTAGCGCCAGTCTTTTCCAAAGCTGCGGTGGGTCACGCGGATGCCAGGGGGCGCTTGGCGGCGCTTGTATTCGTTGATTTTGATCAGGCCCGTGACGCGCTCCACATCTGCCCTGGGGTAACCTGCCGCGATGATCTCTTCGATGCTTTGGTCGTTTTCCATATAGCGCTCGAGAATCGCGTCGAGCACCTCGTAGGGCGGTAGGCTGTCTTGGTCTTTTTGGTCAGGGCGCAGCTCGGCGCTAGGCGGCCGGGTGATGATGCGCTCAGGAATCGGGTTGGCCCCGGTGCCAAAAGGATCATGCGCGTTGCGCCAGCGGCAAAGATGAAAAACCGTGGTTTTGGCGAGGTCTTTGATCACGGCGAAGCCACCAGCCATATCGCCGTAGAGCGTGCAGTAGCCGGTGGCCATCTCGCTCTTGTTGCCGGTCGTCAGCACCATGGCCCCAAATTTATTCGACAGTGCCATGAGCAGCGTGCCGCGAATGCGAGCTTGGATGTTTTCTTCGGTGGTGTCTTCCTCGCGAGCACCGAACTCTTGTGCCAGCGTGGCCTTGAAAGCCTCAAACATGGGCAGGATGGAGAGTTCGTCGTAGCGCACACCCAGCCGAGTAGCCATTTCCCGGGCGTCAATCCATGAGATATCAGCCGTGTATAGCGAAGGCATCATCACAGCCCGCACATTCTCCTTGCCCAAGGCATCAACGGCAATCGCCAACACCAGCGCGGAGTCGATGCCTCCAGACAGGCCAAGCAGCGCGCCGGGAAAGCCATTCTTACCGACATAGTCTTTCACACCGAGCACCAAGGCACGCCAAAGATCTTCTTCTGCTGACGTGTCTGGTGCGATAGACGCTATTAATTCAATAGCGTTTTGCGCATATTGTGTCAGGGCTGCAGGCTGATTTTTCTTTGAAGCCTGCACATGAAAGCTCTGTGAAACAAACGATGCCGCACGGCCAGCCAACGCGCCATCGGCCTGCCGTGCAAATGATCGGCCTTCAAACACCACCTCATCTTGCCCACCCACGCAGTGCGCATAAATCAGCGGCAACCCTGTGGCAAGCGTGCGCTGGCGCATTTGCTCCTCCCGCTCAGCGCCTTTGCCCACATGCCAAGGCGAGGCATTGATCACCACCAAAAGTTCAGCGCCGGCCGCCTTGGCAAGCTGCCCGGGCTCCTCAAACCACGCATCCTCACAAATGAGCAGGCCAATCGACACGTCTTCGACGCGAAACACGCAGCTGCCCTGTCCTGGCGCAAAATAACGACGCTCGTCAAAAACTTGGTAGTTGGGTAGTTCGCGCTTAGCGTAAGTTGCGATACGGCTGCCTTCGCTCAGGACGGTTGCCGCGTTGTAGCGCCGCTGCACGCTCACGCTCTTGCCACGCTCGCCTGTACCCATCGGGTGCCCAACGATCACATGCAGATCCTTTAAATCCGCCAGTTCAGCCGCCACGCGCTGTAGCGCTTCGTCGCAACCGGCCATGAATGCGGGCCGCAACAGCAAATCTTCGGGTGGGTAACCGCAGATAGACAGCTCCGGCGTGATCACCAAACGCGCCCCGCTCGCGTAGGCCTCGCGAGCATTCACGATGATTTTGCTGGCGTTGCCTGCAAGGTCTCCCACGGTCAGGTTTAATTGGGCAACGCAAATTTGAAGTGTCATAACAATCGGAAAATCTCAAGGCCATGGCCAGTTCAAAGGATTATGTCACTCGCATCCACGATTCGCCGCTCGACATCGACGCTGCGCAGTGGAACGCCCTGCTCGCTCAAAGCGACGCGCCCACGCCCTTCATGCGGCATGAGTATCTTGCGGCGATGTACACCTCAGGCTCGGCGACCGCGCAGACCGGTTGGGATGCCCGCTTTGTTGCGCTGTACGCCGTGGGCAGCGACGAGCTGCTCGCTGCCTGCCCGCTCTACTTGAAAGACCACTCCTATGGGGAGTATGTGTTTGACTGGGCTTGGGCGCGAGCCTATCAGGAGCACGGCCTGACTTACTACCCAAAAGCGGTGGTAGCGGTCCCATTCACGCCGGTTCCAGGCAGCCGATTTTTGTGCAAAAAAGGCTTTTCCGCCTCATCTTTATTGCGTGAAGCGCTATTATTTTGTGAGCAGCAACGCATCTCTTCGATGCATGCTCTGTTTGCCTCAGAAGCCGATCAGCAAACCGCCCAACACGAGTTGCTCATGCTGCGCGACTCCGTGCAGTTCCATTGGACCCATGCCCAATACGCCGATTTCGATGCCTATCTCGCCAGCTTGGCACAAGACAAGCGCAAGAAAATCCGCGCAGAACGCCGCAAGGTCAGCGATGCGGGCGTGAGTTGGCGCTGGAGCGAAGGTGCCGCGATTTCCGATGTTGACTGGGATTTCTTCTACGCCTGCTATGAGCGCACCTATTTAGAACACGGCAATTTGCCCTACCTCACTCGTGATTTTTTCCAACGCATGCAGAGCGACATGCCCGAGAATTGGTTGCTTTTTGTCGCGGAACGCGGCGACTCGCCGATCGCTTGCAGCTTGATCGCCCTGCAACGCACTCCTCTTTCCATAGCATCTCGCTCATATTCCATAGGGGATAAGGCCAATAGCTCCTCAGAAAACGTTGCCTATGGACGCTACTGGGGTGCGATTGAGCGGGTCGACAGCCTGCATTTTGAGGCTTGCTACTACCAACCCCTGCAGTGGTGCATCGAACACGGGTTTGCACGTTTCGAGGGTGGCGCGCAGGGCGAGCACAAGATGGCGCGTGGCCTGCTGCCGGTCGTCACGCGCAGCGCCCACTGGCTCGCGCATCCGCAATTTGCTGATGCGGTGAACCGTTTCCTCGAGCGCGAAACCAATGGCATTGGGGAATACGTGGAGCAGCTTGCTCAGCGCAACCCGTTCCGATGAACCTGTGAATCACAAGCAAGGGAAAACCACGAAGGGGCTGGTCTCGCAGGTGACGAGAAATGGGATGCATCGCTCTAGATCGGGTCTCGGGTGGGCGATGATTGCATTTAAGCGCTGCAAGTCTTTCACAATGCGGCAATGAATGTCTACTACCCTGCCAGATGGCCCCAAATGCCTCAGTTTGCTAAAAAATCTCCTCAACCCAAGGCCGCTCCACTTGGGCAAGACGTTCCTCCGCCTAGTTTAGGTTTGCTCGCGCTGGAGATACGGGCTCTTTGGGAGTTTGGTGCGATTCTTCCCGCTTGGCCAGCGCTACAAAAAGCCCCTCGCGGTGACGGGCACACGGTCATCGTCTTCCCAGGCTTAGCCGCCAGTGACGCGTCGACCGTGCCACTTCGCCGGTATCTCCAAACCTTGGGCTACGAGGTCATGGGATGGCAGCAAGGTAGCAATTTCGGGGCGCGCGCCGGTGTGCTTGACACCGCTAGACGGCAAATCATGGAAGCCTGCGAAGACAGCGGCGGCAAAGTTAGCTTGATCGGTTGGAGCCTTGGCGGAATTTATGCCCGAGAGTTGGCCAAAGAGATGCACGAAAAAGTGCGCTGTGTGATCACTTTAGGCACCCCCTTTGCCAGCGGGCCGAGGTCAACCAATGCATGGCGGGTCTACGAAGCAGTCAGTGGCCGCAATATTGATCACGACAGCAATAGTTTTCGACTGCATGAACCGCCACCGTTGCCGACGACCAGCGTGTTCTCACGCACCGATGGGATCGTGTCTTGGCAAGGCAGCTATCAAGCACCTCAAACCAGTCATGAACACACTGAAAACATTGAGGTGATCGCCAGCCATTTCGGCATTGGTCTGAACCCGAGCAGTTGGTGGGCCGTGGCTGATCGGCTGGCACAGGCCGAAGGCGCTTGGAAGCCATT
>JANPAK010000193.1:0-3785 GCA_031429925.1 Variovorax sp. | reverse complement strand
CCAGGCGAAATGCCCAGTTTCATACATCAACACATGATCGCCGGGGCTACAAATATTGGAGAGTGCCGCTTCCCAAGCGCCCGTGCCCGAAGCGGGATAAATCACCACGGGATGCTTGGTTTGAAAAATCTGTTGGATCTTGCCAAGCACTTGCAAACCGAGCGCACCAAACTCTGGGCCGCGATGATCAATCGTGGGGTAGCTCATCGCGCGCAAAATGCGATCGGGTACGGGCGAGGGGCCGGGGATTTGCAGGAAATGGCGGCCTGTGGGGTGGAAATCGAGGTTCAGCATAGTGCGATTTTCTGAGATCAATGCATTGGATTTTTGCATACAAAATTCATTTGTCAATAAAATACCTATTAAATTAGCCAAAATCAGGGTTTGACATGAGCATTTTTTGCATACAAAATTAGACATGACTGCTGAAATCATTACTATTTCAAGATCCGCTTTGCATGAGCGTGTCGCATTGCGGCTGCGGGAGTTGCTGGTGGAAGGTGCGATTGCGCCTGGAGCCAAGCTCAACGAGCGCGAGCTCTCTGAGCGCCTAGATGTTTCTCGCACGCCTCTGCGCGAGGCCATCAAAATGCTGGCCGCTGAAGGCTTGGTGGAGCTTCTGCCTAATCGTGGCGCGGTGGCTGTTTCTCTCAGCGAGCAGGATGTGCTCGACACTTTTGAAGTGATGGCCGAGCTTGAAGGCATCTCGGGTGAGTTGGCGGCAAAGCGCATCACCGATGCTGAGCTGGCCGAAGTCAAAGCGCTGCATTACGAGATGCTTGCTGCGCACGCACGAAGCGATCTCTCGGCCTATTACCGGCTCAACTCGCAAATTCATAAAGCGATCAACAGCGCCGCTAAGAACTCCGTGTTGCTCAGCACCTACACCCAAGTCAACGCACGGCTGCAAGCGCTGCGCTTTCGCTCCAATCAAGACGAAGCTAAATGGAAGCGCGCGGTGAAAGAGCATGAGCAGATGATTGAAGCTTTAAGTGCGCGCGATGGCATTGCGCTGCGCAAGATCCTCGTGCAACACCTGAATAACAAACGCGATGTCGTGATGGAACAGCTCCGCCATCCATCGCGTGCTGAGAATTTATCCGCATGAACGCCCCCTTGCCTCTCAAAATCACTCAAGAAGCCGCAGCGGCGAGCTTCGAAATCGTCTCCCGTGCCAGCAACGAAGTGGCCGGAAAATTGGCGCAGCGCCTGGCGCAAGAAACGCAAGGCGAGGTCTTGTTCTCCTTAGCCGACAAAGGCCGCTATGCCACGGATGCCTCGATTTACCAGGTGATACCCGTGGGCGCGTTTGTCCCAAAAACGGCGCAAGATGTGGCGCTTGCGGTGGACATCTGCCGCGATCTGCGCGTGCCCATCGTGGCGCGCGGGGGTGGCACGAGCCAATGTGGGCAGACGGTAGGCGCGGGCTTGATCATCGATCACAGCAAACACATGCGTCGCCTACTCTCGCTGGATGTTGAGCAACGTGAGGCAACGGTGGAGCCCGGTATGGTGCTCGATCATCTGAACGCGCAATTGAAGCCGCATGGCTTGTGGTACCCGGTGGATGTGTCCACCAGCGCGCAAGCCACGCTCGGCGGTATGGCTGGCAACAACTCCTGCGGCTCGCGCAGTATTGCTTACGGCAACATGGTACATAACGTGCTCGGCGCAGACATCTTGCTCTCAAATGGGCAAACGCTGAGTGCGGGCAACTACTCGAGTAGCAGTGGATTGGCACGCCTGATGGGCGATCATGTGAAGCAATTGGCTGATGATCTGCGTCCAGAGATCGAGGCACACTGGCCAAAAGTGATGCGCCGCGTGGCGGGCTATAACCTCGATGTTTTCCACAACCAGAATGAAAAGCCGTACACGCAAGATGGCAGCGTGAATCTCGCGCATCTCTTCATCGGCAGCGAAGGCACGCTGGGTATCACACAATCTTTGAAGCTGCGTCTGTCTCCATTGCCCAAAACCAAAGTGCTTGGCGTGGTGAATTTCAAGAGCTTTCGCAAAGCGATGGATTCTGCGCAGCATATCGTCAAGCTTGGCGGCGATGGCAGCCTCTCCGCGGTAGAGCTGGTCGACCGCACGATGATCGAGCTGAGCCTGCAAAACCCCGCCTTCGCGCCAACAATACGCATGGCCATCATTGGTCAACCCGATGCGATTTTGTTGGTGGAGTTTTCCGGCGAAAACAAAGCCGTGTTGCTTCCTAAAATCAAGCAGTTGGTCGAGTTGATGGGCGATCTCGGCTTGCCCGGCTCGGTGGTGGAGATGGTGGAAGATGCACCGCAGAAAAATCTTTGGGAAGTGCGCAAGGCAGGGCTGAACATCATGATGAGCCTGAAGGGCGATGGTAAGCCCGTGAGCTTTATCGAAGATTGTGCGGTGCCACTGGAGCATTTAGCCGAATACACCGATGGCTTGACCGAAGTGTTTCGTAAACACGGCTCGCGTGGCACTTGGTATGCGCATGCGAGCGTGGGCACGCTGCATGTGCGACCGATCCTGGATATGCGGCGTAGTGGCAAAGACGGCGGCGCAGAAAAAATGCGCGAGATCGCGAACGAGGCCAGCGCCTTGGTGCAGAAATTCAAAGGTGCCTACAGCGGAGAGCATGGTGACGGGCTATGCCGAGGCGAGTGGATTGAATGGCAGTTTGGGCCAGCAATCACGAACGCTTTTGCCAGCATCAAGACCCATCTCGATCCGATCAACTTGCTTTGCCCGGGCCGCATGGTGGGCACGCCAGAGCATCCGATTCCTAAGATGGACGATTCGCGCCTGATGCGCTACAGCTCGGGTGCGCAGGGCGACAAGGCATATCGCGTGATTTCGCTCAAGCCCGCGCTCGATTGGTCCGCATGGAATGTACAGAACGATCCCGTGACCGAGCAAACCACCGCAGCCGGTACGGGCGGCGACCCGGCCGAAGGCTTTGCCAAAGCGGCTGAGATGTGCAACAACAACGGGCATTGCCGCAAGTTTGACGCAGGCACGATGTGCCCCAGCTACCGCGTCACTCGGGATGAGCAGCACCTCACGCGAGGTCGAGCCAACGCCTTGCGCTTAGCGCTCAGCGGGCAGTTGGGTGAAGAGGGCGTGGCGAGCGAGGCCGTGCATGAGGCGATGGATTTGTGCGTCGGCTGCAAAGGCTGTAAACGCGATTGCCCTACGGGCGTGGACATGGCAAAGATGAAGGTGGAGTTTCTTCACCACTACAAAGCCAAGAATGGGTACACGTTCAAAGACAAGCTCATCGCTAAGCTGCCTGAATACGCCGGCCTCGCCTCTAAATTCGCGCCGATTCTGAATCTGCGAGACAAGATTCCCGGCTTGGCATCGCTCAGTGAGAAGTTGCTGGGCTTGTCCGCCCAGCGCAGTTTGCCGCAATGGCAGCGCAAAACCTTTTGGAATTCAAAGCTGCAAATCGCTTCGCGTGCAGCTGTATTGCAAGCTGAAAAAGGGGTGGTGCTGTTTGTCGATACTTTCAATGGATTTTTTGAATCAGACAATGCTTTTTCTGCACTAAAAGTGCTGGTTGCCGGTGGATACACTGCGGGAATAGCTACTAAAAGCGGATCAATCGGTAATAAACCTCTATGTTGTGGGCGCACCTATTTGGCCAGTGGCATGGTCAGTGAGGCGACAGTAAAACTACGCGAGTTGATTGTCGAGCTTTTGCCGTATGCGCAAAAGGGCATTGCGATTGTGGGCTTGGAGCCGAGCTGCTTGCTCACTTTGCGTGATGAGGCTTTGGTGATGGGTTTGGGTGCCGA